>JBBQYR010000003.1:0-82988 GCA_038208565.1 Chthoniobacterales bacterium | reverse complement strand
TCGGCAGCCGTGAACTCGGCGTTGCGCCAGACATTCCATGGCGCAACCGGCGTCGTGAAATCCCGCTTCGCAGACGGGCTCCACTCACTGTTGGCGTCGCCGCTGCTGTCCCGGTAGCGCACGCGGAGTTGGTAAGCCGTGTTCCAATCGAGCGCGGTGCGCCCGGCCAGCGCGTTCTCAAAAACTCCATTCGCCAGTGTCGCGTTGAGCCGTTGCGCTCCGGTTTGGTTGAGCGCACGCCAGACGCGGCTCGGCATGCCGAACGTCGTCCAGATTTCCCAATCCGTGGCCACGTGCGTATTGCCCGCATCGAGGTCGCTGAACGCTCCGGATTGCAGCGCCATCGTGATCGCATTTTCAGCCACGGCGCCCGTGGGCAGGCTGATGCCCGGCGGTTGCGGACGGCGATTCGCTCCCGCCAGCGGGAGATACAACCGTGCGCCCGGAATCACCTGCTCGGGGCGGCTCGCGCTGCTCCACAGCAGGCGGACATTTGCGCCGAACTGCCCCTCCAAATAATGAACTTCGATGTCGTAGAACTGGCCGGCTTGGAGCGCAATCGTGCCGGTGAATTCGAGACCGCCGCCATAGACGAATTGGTCGATCACGAGTTGGCCGTTCACGTAAAGCCGCACGCCGTCGTCCGATTGCGTCTTGAAGGTGTAAGTCTCCGTGAATTCCGGCTTCACCCGCCCGCGCCAGCGCGCGGTGAAATTGTCGCCACCGACTCCCGCCAGCGGTTCGCCGAAACCCCAATCGAAGTCCACGCGTTCATCCACACGCTCCAGCGGCGTGCCGGCAAAATTCTGCGTGTTCGGATAAAACTCCGCCGCCAGGCCATGCGGAAGATCGGGTGCGCTCGCGATGACGTAACGCCAGTCGCTCCACGCGCTCCACTCGCTGTTCGCATCCGTGCTGCTGTCCTTGTGGCGGGCGCGCAGCATGTAGAACTCCTCGCCGATCAAAGTCGTTCGCCCGGTGTGACTGTTCTCAAACACGCCATCCGCCAGCGCGACGTTCGTCCGCTTCGCGCCCGCTTGATTCAACGCCGACCAGATCCGCGTCGGCGCGGCCTCATTGGTCCAGATTTCCCAGTCCGAAACCGCGTGCGTTTGCGCCGCGTCCTGATCCTCGAAAGCGCTGCTCGTGATCGCACCCGTGGCGTGATCGATAAATGAATCGTCGAGCGCCGGGGCCGCGATGATCGGCACCAACGGCCGGTGATTTGCTCCGGGCGCGATGGCGTAGAGGCGCAGCGCCGGAATGATCTGCTGCGGCTGGCTCGGGCTGCTCCAGTAGAGCTTCGCCGACGCACCAAACGCGCCGTCGAAATACTGCATCTCGAGATCGTAATACTGCCCCGCGACGAGCGTGATCTGGCCGCTCCATGGCGTCGCGCCTTGTCCCACCCACTTGTCCACGAGCAACTCCCCATTCACCCACAGCCGTGCGCCGTCATCGGTCTCGGTCGTGAAAGTATAGGTCTCGCTGAACTGCGGTTTGATGCGCGCCCGCCAGCGCACGCTGAAGTTGTCCGTGCCCACGCCGGCGAACGGCTCACCGCCGCCGTAGTTGTTATTGATCGCCGTCTCGTTGCGCGTCAGCGGCGGGCCGCTCAGGCGGGTGTTGCCGGGATAGTACTCGCCGAAGACGCCGCGAGGATCATCCAGCGGAGTCGTCGTGAAGCTGCGCACGCTCGCTGCGCTCCACTCGCTCGTCGCAGTGCCGCTGCTGTCCTGATGCCGCACGCGGAGCTGGTAGCTGGTGTTGTTGGCGAGCGCCGTGAAGCCATTGACGAATGCCCCATTGGCCAGCGTCACATAAGTCAGCGGCGTGCCACTGGTCGTCAGCGCGCTCCAGACGAGCTGCGGCGAAGCGCCTGTCGTCCAGATCTGCCACTCGGTCGCCGCGTGCGTCTGCCCGCCGTCGAGATCTTCCAGCACGCTCGCCTGGAAGACGAGACCGGTCGGATCGGTGAGTTCGCCATCCTGCGCCGGGAGCAGCAGATCGGGCGAGCGCGGGCGGCGATTGCTGCCGGCCAGCGGATTGAACAACACGCTGCCCGGAACGACCTGCTCCGCCTGACTCGGGCTGCTCCAGAGCAGCCGCGCGACCGCGCCGAGCGCGTTGTCGTAGTACTGCATCTCGATCTCGTAAAGCTGCCCCGCGGCGAGCGCGATCGTGCCGCTCCAGCGCGTCGTTCCCTGATTCACCCATTTATCCACGAGCAGTTGCCCATTCACCCATAGACGCACGCCGTCGTCGGTCTCGGTGCTCAAGGTATACGTCTCGCTGAACTGCGGTTTGATCCGCCCGCGCCAGCGCACGCTGAAGTTGTCATTCGGGATGCCATCGATCGGCGTCCCGCCCGCCCAGTCGAACTGCAGATTCGCGTCATTGCGCGTCAGCGGCTGGCCGCTCTGAGTCAGGTTTGCCCAATACTCGCCGGTCAACCCAAACGGTCCGTCGGGGCTGACCGTGATTTTATTGAAGACCGAGAAACCGACCGCGCCGGTGCTGTCGGTCGCCTTGGCCATGACGGAGTAAGTCCCAGCCGCTGCCGGCGTCCAAGTGAAGGCAAACGGAGCCGAGCCGTCCTGCCCGACGGAAGTGAAGCCCTGGAAAAACTCAACCGAGGTAATAGTCGCGCCGCCATTGCTCGTGGTCGCCGCGGCGGCGAATTCCACGGTGCTCGGCGTGCTGTAGTTGGCGCTCTGGTGGGCGGGGCTGGTCAGCGCGACCTGCACACCGCCGTTCACCGCGCTGAGGTCCACGAAGCAGAGTTTCGTATTCGAGCCGCCCGTCCCCTGCGCGAGCGTCAGGAGCCCGTCGGTTACCGTGACGTTCGCCGTCGCCTCGATGAAGCGCGATGCAGAAGTCGGCGTGCCGTCGAGGATCGTCACCCCTTCCGCCATGAGGACATGGCGACTGTCGAAGGTATTCGGGTCGCCCGCGACGACACGCACCGCGTAAGTCCCGTTTGGCACTTGCAGTTCCCAAACCCGCGCCGGATTCGCGATCAACCGCTGCAAATGAACGAGCGTGTCGTAACGCTGATCCGGTGCGCCCGCGGCATTGCGGTCACGCGTTTCCGCCGTCACATCGGCATCCCAGCCAAAGTTGAGCCCATTCCACCGGCTACCAAAGACCGCTCCGGTATCGGCGATGTAGCCCTCCGGCACCGGCGCCGTGGCAGGCTGGAAATTCACGTGCAATTCCAGCGGCAGCCCACTGGTCACCAAGCTCACATTATCGAACTCCGCCGTCGCCGTCTGCGCGTTGTTGTGGGCCGTCAGGGCGAGCCCGATGAGCACACTCTGGCTCATCGGCACGACCACGCTCCCGACTTGCTGCCACGCCCCATTGGTCGCGGCGACGTAACCGGTCAACACATCGCCCTGCCGCCGCAGACGCAGGAAATACGGCGCGGATTGGTTGGGCCCATCGATGAAGAAACTCGGCCCGCTGGTCGTGGAGCGATACTGGAGCTGTGTCCCCTGCGCACTCATCAGCGGCACGAGCACGTTCTTCGCGCCCGGCGCGAGGCTCTCGCGGATCATCACGCCCGCCTTGGTGTAAGGATCGGTGCCGGTCAGCGAGGCCACCCGCGCGATGATCTCCCCATCGCCGTTCAACGTCTGGTAGGTGAAATGAAAAGCGTCGGCGTTGCCCCAGATATCGTCGCCACTCGCCGACATGATGAACGTCCCGGTCGTGCCCGCGTAGGTCGAGTCGCCGGTGAAACCCACACCGCCGATATCCGCATGCAGCCACGGCGCGGGCAGCGGATCAGCCGGCGGCTGCACCGCTTCATTGATCCACTGCTCGAGCAGTGCAATTGCGCTTTGGTCCACCAGAGCCTTGGCCAGCGGCGGCATCTTGTAGTGCTCCGTCGCCGTCGCCATCCGCTTATACATGATGCTCCGATCCACGCTTTGTGGCGCGAGGACCTTGCCCCCATTCACGCCGAGCAAATCCTGCACGATGCCATTCACGATGCCCGCGCTGCCGAGCGGGGTCTCGTAGCGCCCATCCCAGAAGGCATGCACGCCGCCGGGCCGGTGGCAGTGCGCGCAGTTCATGTCGATGTAGCTGCGCATCCGGTCCTGCGCACTGGCGTTGGTGTCCCCCATCGCCACGTGCTTGATGTAGTTCGAGATGTCCGGCTCGTTCAGCGTGGAATTGAAATACCCGACGTGGTTCCACGCGCGCAGTTGGTTGTCGGTCACGTTGCCGGGGAAAACGTGGTTGCCGTTGCTCGACGCCGTGCTCATGCCCAGGACCCCGCCGGAAGGCTGGGTGTGGCAGGTCATGCAATCCTGCCGGCCGGGAAAATACCACGGCTGCGTCCGGTCGATATTGAAGAAGAAACGCGCCGTGCTTTGCGCCGCCGCATTGTGCGAAGTCAGGGCCATGCCGAAATAAACCGTGCTCGGCAGCGTCAGCGTCTTGGTCGCATAAAGCGTCCAGTTTTTCCCGTCGCGGCTGTAGTAGGCGGTGAAGACGTCGCCCTGCCGCTTCAACCGCAGCCACGCATTGGGATAACGCACCGCCGGTTGCGGATTGGGCGGATAGATCGCCGCGCTCGGCCCGCCGGTCGCGTCGCGCGACTGAAATTCGTAGCCGCCGTTGTTGTTGTTGCGCGCTTCGTTGCTTGGAAAAACCAGCGCCATCACGTTGCGCGCATTGGCCGCCAGCGACTCGCGCACCATCAGCCCGGCCTTGGTGTAAAGATCAGCGCGGTCGAGCGATTCGAGGCGTGTCGAGATGTCGAAGTCGCCCGTCTTTTGCGTATGCACAAAGCGGAACGAATCGCTCGTGCCGAAAATATCCGTTCCGCCACCCGTCACCGCGTAGCCGCCATTCAGCACGAGCGTGCCTCCCGCGCTCGATCCACCGATGTCCGTGCTCGCGAGCGTGCCGAGGGTCGTGCTGCCGACGATGGGAATCTCCTCGGTCAGCCCGCTCGTCACGAGGTCCGCGTCCGAGTTATCCGGGCGCCACTTGTAAGTCATCGCATAGACGTAGTTCTCGCTGTTGCGGACGAGCACTCGCGTCTCCAGCCGATGGCGCGTCGCGGGATTGTTGTCATCGACTGGCAGTTCGAAATGCTTCAGCCAAACCGATCCTTCCGGAAAGGTCCACTCGCCCGTCGGCGCGAAGCCGATCGTCTGCCCGGTGGGAGTAGCAAACCAGCGCTCCTTGTGCGCGTTGTCGCTCCAGAGCGGATTAATCACGCTGTAGTTCACGAAGCCGCCCGTCGGCGTCAGCGTATTCAGATCGGAAAACAGCCCGGTCGCGCTGAGCGTCGGCGGCAGCAGGATCGGCGGCGAACCGGCGCGCGAGAGTTTGTAGATCTTCCCGCCGACGCTCGACATCTGGCAGAGATAAAGCTCGTTGTCCAAGTCCACGCCGAAGCTCGACAGGCCCACATAATTCGAGCCGCTGCTCGGCCCGGAGCCGGGCGCGAGCTGGCAGAGCGCCACTTTCGTCGCCGGCGTGGTGCTTTCGTCGAGATACCAGATCGTGCCGTTGCCGTTGTCGCCGAAGATGTACTTGCCGCCGAGGTCGCTGGCGAATTCCGCGCCGCGATAAACGTAGCCGCCGATCACCGCGCTGCCTTCGGAATGCGAATAGTGAAGCGCCGGGCGGCGGTTCGTGCCGATGTAAAGCCCGGTGAGGTCGCCGTTCACTCCCTCGATGCGATCCCATTGGAAATTGAGCGCACTTTCCGTCGGCCCGATCACGCTGATTTCCTCCCACGCCGCCAGCCCCACGTCGCCGATGAAGATGCGCTTCGTCACCGGGTCGATCGTCATGCGGTGCGGGCTGCGCAGGCCGATGCTGAAGAACTCCTCGAGCACGCCCGCCTGCCCGACGAACGGGTTGTCATTCGGGATGTAGTAGTTTTGCGCGATCGATCCCGACGGCTGCGGCTGGCGCGGGATCGGGTGCGAAATGGTGCCGCCGCGCTGGTCCACATCGATCCGCAACACCCCGCTGTAAAGCCCGCGGTCAATCCGCTGCGTGTTCACGCTCGACTGCGCATCGTCGCCATTCGTGAGGTAGAGGAAGCCGTTGTCCGGGTGGAAAAACATGCCGCCGCCGTTGTGCCAGACGCTGGCGCTGACTTGATCGATCAGGATCGTCTCGCTCGCCGGATCGATCGTGCCGTCTGGATTGACGGTGAAACGCGCCAACCGGTCACGGCAGGGTTTGAAAGTGTTCGGCCGCGTCGTCGAAGAGCCCGTGACCGTGCCCGGCGCGACCCACGTGTAATAGAGGAAGACGTAGCGATTATTCGTCGGGCCCGAACCGAAATTCGGGTGAAAGGCCAGCGCGAGCAGCCCGGAATCATCCCAGCCCTGGCACTTCGCCGAAATGTCGAGCAGCAGCAGCTTCTGCGCGTTCGTGGCGTTGATGTCCTTGGGAAACGAATAGACGCGACCTTCGCGCTCCCACGCCACCATCCGGCGATCATTCGGCGCCTGGCCCGGCAGTTCGGTCACGCCGAGCAGATTGATCAGCGTGACATTCGGAAACGCCGGAACCGCCGACCACGAGCCGGAGAAAGTCGGCGCCGTCGGCGGCAGGACGCCATTGTTGTAAGCCGGGAAAGCCGGTCGCGAGGGCAGGCCATACTGCTGGGCGTCCGCGACCGGGAGTAGGCCGGCGAAGAGGCTGAGAGTGGCGAAGGCGAGACGGCGCATGAGTTGTTTTCGGGGGGAGGCGGGCGATCGGTTGCCGAGCACTTCGCTCGATCATCTGCCACCGGCACTTGGCGGGCAATCGTTCATCGCACTTCCCCTCCCAACAATTGGCAGTCAATTGAACCGTTCACCCTTCAAGCCCGCACCGGCACCTCGCGCCCCACCCAGCGCCGCGTCCCCGGCCGCAGCGTGCGCACCCGGGGCCGCCCGTTCGTTTCCACGATCAAACGCTTCTCCACGCCGCCATACATGACCGGCGAAAAGCGCACCGTTCCTTTTCGGAAGCTACCGCTCTCCTCGATCCGGAGACGCCACTGACCGGCCCACATCCCCGCCTCGATGCGGGCCACATTGTAGGCGCCCCGCAGATAGTCGCGCGTCTCGCGATCGTCGATGTAGTAATCGAATCGCCCGGGGCGATCCTTGATGAAAAGGTGCAGTTCGATCCGCTCGAGGGGCATCTCGCTGTTGCGAAACTTGCCCGCGAAATACGGGATGATGCTGCCGTCGCGGATGAACATCGGCACTTCATCGAGACAGGCTGCGCACGAGATGGTGCGCCCACCTTCCACCCATGCGCCGGCGACAAGATCGAACCACCACCCCGGCGGCAGCGTGACATGGCGTTCCTGCCGCAGCAGGCCGCGAACAACCACCGAACGCGCCGTAGCCGCGCTTTCGAGGACGGGCGCCACGAGAATGCTTTCGCCGACCATGAATTGATCGTCGAGGTTCTCAAAGACACGGTCTTCAAACTCGTAGAGCATCGGCCGCAGCACCGGATCGCCGGTGAGGTGGTGCGCGAAAAAGCAGTTCGCGAGATACGGCAGCAGTCGGTAGCGCGTGTAGACCGCATCACGGATGCGGGCGAGGCACTGCGGGCCGAAATTCCACGGCTCCTGCTCTTTGGTGTGATTGGTCGAGTGATTGCGCAGGAACGGGAAGAGGAACCCGGCCTGATACCAGCGCGTGAGCAGTTCCTCGTCGGTGTGGCCGACGAATCCACCGACGTCGGGACCGTTGAAAGCGACGCCGGAGAGGCCGAGATTCAGCGAACACGGGATGGCCATGCGCAGGTGCTCCCAACTGCTCACATTATCGCCCGTCCAGATCGCGCTGTAGCGCTGCGTGCCGGCGAAACCGCTGCGCGTGAGGAGAAAGGGGCGCGCGTTCTGATCAAGGGCGGCAAAGGCCTGCCGGCTCGCGCGGGCCATGAAGTGCCCGTACTGATTGTGGTAGGCGTCGTGCGCCACCACGCCGCGATCGAAGCGCATATCCTCCGCCGCACTCCAGCCGGTCGCGGGTTCGTTCATGTCGAGCCACGCCCCATCGAGCGCGCTCTCCTTCACAAATCGCGCGAGATGCTCCGCCCACCAGGCCCGTCCATCCGCTCGCGTGAAGTCCGGGAAGACGGTATCGCCCGGCCACACCCGCCCGACGTAATCGCGCCCGCTCGCCGAGCGGCAGAAAATCTCCGCGCGTTTCCCGCTCTCGTAGATCGCGTAGCCGGGATCGAGTTTTACGCCGGGATCGACGATCGCCACCGTGCGGATACCCGCGCGCTTCAGCGCGCGGTTCAGCTTGCCCGGCGCGGGCATCGTCCGGCGGTTCCACGTGAAGACGCGGTAGCCATCCATGTAATCGATGTCGTACCAGAGCGCGCTCACGGGCACGTCGCAGGCTTGGAAGTTTTTCTTCAGCGCTAGGAATTCCGCGGCTGACTTGTAACCCCAGCGGCACTGGTGATGCCCGAGGCTCCAGAGCGGCGGCACCTCGGCGCGGCCGGTCAGCGCGGTGAAGTTGCGCACCACGTCGCGGAGCGTCGGGCCGGCGATGATGTAGAGATCATTGTTCCCGGTGAGCGACTGGCACATGAGGTGCCCGGGCGTGATCTGACCCACGTCAAAAACGAGCCGTCCCGGATTATCGAGATACAGCCCGAAGCAGGCCCCATTCGCGCGGATGATCGCAAACGGGATCGAGACGTACGCCGGGTCGTAGTCGTTGCGCTGAAAGGTGTGCGGGAAAACGGCGCAAACATCGGTGTTATGAAAATCGAGCGTGTCGCCGCTCTTGTTCAGGCGCTTCGTCCGCTCGCCGAAGCCGTAAAAACCGGTGGCGTCCGGCAGGCGGAAGTTGAAGATCGCGCGCTCGCCGTTGAAGCCGAAACCATCCTCCGCCGTTTCCAACAACCCGCCACTCGCGAGGCGCACGCTTAGCCGTGAAGCGCCAACCTCCACGGTCCCAGCAGCGCAGGTAAAAGCGGGCTGCTTGCCGCGCGGCCCAAGCGCTTTCCCAGCACGCAAGTTCTCGAGCACGGCGTCGGAGTATTGGCGCGGATCGGCCACGAGCGAGTTCTCGAAGCGGAGGCGCAACACCGCAGGCGTGATCTCGGCACCACTGACCCGCGCGCGAAACGACTGCCCAGCCACCTCGACACGACCGCGCTTCACCGCGACTCGCGTCGCGTATTCGAAATTGAGAGGGTGAAGCTTCTGGCCGAACAACATCCACCCACACCTTTCCGCGAAGCACCGGACGCTGTTCGATGCACTGCTGATTGTACGGTTCACCTTCGTCGGGCCTGCGCAGCACGCCGCGCTGCGGGAGTCATGGAGTCATGAAGCTCCTCCCACTTCTCCTCCTCGCCGCCACCAGCGGCAGCGCGCTCGCCAAAGACCTGCTCGTTCTCGCCGAGGACGACGCGAGTTTGCCGGCCTACAAATCCGCGTGGAAAAACGACAGCGGCGGCACCGGTTTCCGCGAGTGGACGCTGCGCACGCAGAAAGGCGCGAGCGGCGAGTCGCACGCCGGCTTCTACGTCGCCGATACCGCTGGGCAAAAGGATCTCCTCGGCGCGGCGCTCCGCGGGCGGGCGTTTGCCATCTACGCCAATGGCAACCACTTCGAAGCCGCCGCCGCCTTTCGCCGGCTCAAGAAACCGCTCAGCGTCGGCCACACCTTCTCGTTCCTCCTGAAACACGGCACGATCGAGAAGAAATACGGTCAGGACGACCCCGGCACCGGCGGCATCGGCCTCACGCTCCGCTCGGGCTCCGCGGCGGAAAGTGTCGGCGACTACAATCGCGGCGCACGCTTCGAGTTCGGCTCCTACGAGGGGCGCGACACCTACCAGATCTATGACGGCGACACCTCTCGCGACAGCGGCATCCGCCTCAGCGAGGTCGGCGTTTCCGTGAGCCTCACGCTGGTCACGCCGGACACCTACGACCTCGAAGTCACGACGCTCGGCGACAAAAAGACGACCACGCTGAAAGGCTGCAAACTCGGCGGAGAAAAAGGCGCGGCCCTGGAAAGCTTTTGCGTCTTCAACCGCGACGGCGAGAAGTCCGACGCGTTCTTCAACGGCTTCCAGGTGCTCGGCGCGAACGAGTAGTCTTCGGCTCGCTGCGCGGCGCGCGCGCACTTTCGCCCGGCACCCAGGTGCTATCCACGACGAGGCATTTTGGGAAAGACGGCACGCCGAGTTCGTTGCGGTGCAACTGCCCGATGAGCATGTCCACACCCGCCGCGCCGATCAGGTGATTGTTCTGCTTCATACCCGCCCAACCATCGAGATCCTCGCACCAGTCGAGGTGGATCAGCCCGGTTTCGCGCGCCGCCTTGCCCCCGAGCGTCTCCACCCACGTCCGCACCTCGGGATGCTGGCAGAGCAACACATCGGGCTGCTGGCTCTTGATCCAATCCTTGAATCGCCGCAGCACCTCGCTCGTGCCGATTTTGTTCGTCAGCGGCACATCGAGCGCCGACTGAAACCGGAAGATCGGGAGGCGCTGCTTGACCGGCAATCCAAGCTGCGCCGCGACGAACCCGCCGGAAAAGCGACCTTCGATCAGGTCATCGATGTTCTCATTGAGGACCAAACCGGGCCGCGTGTAACCGAGGCGCAACGCTTCCTCAAAAGCGCGCCGGATCGTGGAGAATTGATCATTGCACGCGAGATGCACCGCTGGCCGAAGACCGCGCACACCGAGCATCACGCACGCGAAATTTTCCCAGATCTGCTCGAAGCCCGACGGCAGTTTGCCGTTGCTCAGGCACGCGGCCACGATCACGCCGCGGATATTCTGCGCGCGGAAAATTCCCGCGAGGCGCTGGGGCGTCATGCCTTTCTCGTGGAGCCAAAAATCGTTCACGCCGTAGCCGAGCTGGTCCGCCCGCTCGCGCAAGCCGCGCACCCATTCGCGGAAGGTGTGGATCTCGCTGAGGATCGACGCGTTTTCCGAGGCGTTGATCAACCCGAGCGTCGCCTGGTATTTCGGCGTGCGACTGGCGCGCAGTTGCGCCAGCAGGTGCGACACGACCGCATTCGGCCGGTAACCGAGCTTTTGCGCCGCCGCCTGCACTTTCTCGCAAGTCTCCCGGCGCAAGCGCGGGTGATTGCGCAGCGCGAGCGATGCGGTGGCGGCAGCGACACCAGCCTCGCGGGCGACATCACGGATCGTGGGATTGGGGGGCATTCGTGGGGGGGGACTACGGTTTGATGACAGCTCCGGTCAGACCCGGCAAGGTCACCTTGAGCTGGCCGTCCGCCACTTCGAGCCCGATCGGCGTCTCGGCACCGCGGGTATTGAAGATGGCTCGAGCTTTCTCGGAACCCGATACGTCTTTCGACGGCCACGCGATGCTCACGGTCTGCGGTTTTTCGCTGCGATTCAAAACGACGAGCAAACGCCCCGCCTCGGACTGTCGCTCGAAGGCCAAAGTCGTCGCCTCGTCGAACGTCCCCGCCACGCGGAACGCGCCGCGCCGCAACGGCTCGTGGTCGCGGCGCAGGCGGATCGCCGCGCGGTAAAACTGGAACAGGCTCTGGTCAAACGCCACCTCGTCCGGCGTGCGCGGCGTGCCACGCGGATCGATCCTCTGCGGCGCAAACTTCAGCTCCGGCCAAAGCATCGGCATGCGGTCGTCGGGATCGTTGCCGCCCCACATTCCGGCCTCGTCGCCGTAGTAGATCATCGGCGCGCCGGGATAGGTCATTTGGAAAAGCACGACCAGTCGCTGGATGTCGCGCTCGCGGTCGTTCGGGCGGCGAATCTTGTAGCGGGGCGGCGCGCCGGAGATGCCGTTGCTGTTGTAGTCGATCTTTTCGGGATCGGAGTAGTTCGCGATGTCCGAATTCACCACCATCGACGCCAGCCGATCGGTGTCGTGCGAGTCCATCAGGTTCTGCATCGCCGGCACCGCGGCGGACGGCAGCGCGGCGCGGCGCCCATCGAGCAGCGCGGCAAACTGCGACGCGCGGATCCGCGCATCGACGAGGAAGCCTTTCACCGGGATCGCGAACGCGTGGTAGTTCATGCTCGCGGTGAATCCACCGTCGGCGATGAGCTTCGACGCGTCGGTCCAGATCTCGCAGCTCGTGTAGGCGTTCGGGTTGATCGAGCGGGCGTGCGCGTTCCAATCGGCCCAAAATTTCGCCGGTCGCTCCGGCGCCACGTCGAGCCGCCAGCCGTCGATTCCATCCGCAGGATTGCCGTCGCCGTTTGGGTCCATCCAGCGTTTCGTCGCGGCGAAAATGTAAGCCTTTGCCCCCGGCGCGATGTCCTGTTTGTCGGGCGTCGCGGCGAAAACCGGGAGCGTCTTGTAGCCCCACCAGCCTTGGTAATCGAAGTCGTCACGCTTCGTCTGCGGATCATCGAAGCGCTCGACCAGATACCAGTCGCGATACGCCGACGCCGCCTGCTTCCGCCGCAGATCGGTGAAGGCGAAAAAATCACGCCCGGTGTGATTGAAAACTCCATCGAGGATCACACGCATCCCGCGTTTGTGCGCCTCGTCGAGCAGCCGCAGGAAGAGCTTGTCCGCTGCCGTCCAGCCCCACGTCTTCGGATCGCCGCCTTCCTCTTTCCCAATGAGCGCAACGTCACCGCGCGGATCGGGGCCGAAGACGGGATCGATATGGTGGAAGGTGTTGCCGTCGTACTTGTGAAGCGAGCGCGAGGCGAAGAGCGGGTTGAAGTAGAGCGCGTTTACGCCGAGTTCGGCGAGGTAGTCGAGCTTGTCGAGCACGCCCTGCAGATCGCCGCCGAAGCGCCGGTCGAGCACGCCATCGCGATAGAAATCGGAGCCGAGTTCCTTCTCCCAATCCGCGCGCTCAAACCAGTCCGCGGTCCACGAGGACACGCGCCATTTTTTCGACGGCATGATCGGCCATTCCAGCGACTCGCGCGTCGGATCATTGGCCGGATCGCCGTTCCGAAAACGCTCGGGGAAAATTTGATACCACACCGCATCCGCGGCCCAATCGGCGCCGCGACTGGACGACGCCAAGATGAGCAGAAACGAGAGGCCGACGAGTGCGGGGAGGATTGAACGGTTCATCATGGCGGCAGGGGGAAAGGATTTGTCGCGAGCTTGCCCGAGCGGCTGAAATGCGCAGCAACCGCCCGGTTGAACTGTTCATCATGCAAAGACCCCCCCTCAGCTTTTGGCAAATCTGGAATATGAGCTTCGGCTTCCTCGGCATTCAATTTGGCTGGGGACTGCAACAGGCCAACATGAGCGCCATCTACGCGAAGCTCGGCGCCGATCCGGATCGCATCCCTTTCCTCTGGCTCGCCGGCGCCGTCACCGGACTCGTCGTCCAACCCATCGTCGGCTCGATGAGCGATCGCACCTGGTGCCGCCTCGGCCGCCGCCGCCCCTACTTCCTCGTTGGCGCGATCCTCGCGAGCATCACGCTCTTTTTCATGCCGGACTCGCCCGCCGTCTGGACCGCCGCGTCGCTGCTCTGGATCCTCGACGCGTCGATCAATATCAGCATGGAGCCGTTCCGCGCCTTTGTGGCGGACAAACTGAACATCGAGCAGCGCACCGCGGGCTTCGTGATGCAGAGCTTTTTCATCGGTCTCGGCGCCACGCTGGCCAATGCCTTCCCGCACCTGCTCAGCCTGTGCGGCGTGAGCGGCCAGGCCGCGAATGGCGTCCCGCTGACCGTGCAGTATGCCTTCCGCATCGGTGCGGTCGTTTTCTTCCTCGCGGTGCTTTGGACGGTCGTGACCAGTCACGAATATCCGCCCGACGACCTGGAGGAGTTTGAAAAAATGCGCCGCTCGCACAACGGCTTCTCCGCGGCAGCGCGCGAGATTTTCTCCGCCATCGCGGAAATGCCGAAGACCATGAAGCAGCTCGCGGTCGTGCAGATGTTCACCTGGCTCGGCCTGTTCTGCATGTGGACGTTTTTCGGCCTCGCCACGGCGCAGCAGGTCTTCGGCACCAGTGATCCGAAGTCCCCGCTCTTCGATCGCGGCACGGAATGGGGTGGCGCCGCTTTTGCCACCTACTCGTCCGTCTGCTTCCTCGTCGCCTTTGCCCTGCCCAAGCTCGCCGCCGCGACCAGTCGCAAGACCGTCCACGCCGCCGCGCTGACCTGCGGCGGAGTCGGCCTGCTCGCCACCTATTTCATTACCGACCCATACCTCTGGCTGCTCACCATGGTCGGCGTCGGCGTGGCCTGGGCCTCCATTCTCACCCTGCCCTACGCCATCCTCTCCGGCGTCCTGCCGCCGGCGCGCATGGGCGTCTATATGGGCGTGTTTAATCTCTTCATCGTCATCCCCAATATCGTGGCGTCGCTCACCTTCCAACCGCTGGTGAAGCACGTCTTTCACAACAACCCGCTTTACGTAGTGATGATGGGCGGGGCCTGCCTGCTCGTCGCCGCGGCCTGCGTGAGCATCGTTCAAGACGTCACCCACACCGCCGATGTCGGAGCGGTCCTGGAGTCCGACCGGCACGAATTCCTCTCCACCCAGGAAGCGGCGCAACCAGTGCCGAGCACGGGCTTGATCGACGAACCGCGGAAGGGACCGTAAGCACTGTGCAATGCGATGGCCGCAGACGCCCGTTCATCCGCGCCAGCGCCTGCCCGAACTCAACGCGCGCCCGCTTCGGGAAATATTTCTCCCTTCGCATTTTGCACATTTTTATGCCCTCCCGGGCCGGGGCACCCTCCTTCGGAAAAAGGAGGGGAGCGGGTGAAGAGACTCGAACTCTCGACATCTTCCTTGGCAAGGAAGTGCTCTACCAACTGAGCTACACCCGCAGCGGAGGACGGCGAAACTAGGAGAGCGCTCGCAGGATGCAAGGACTTTTTTCGGCGCCCGAAGGGAGTCTTATTTGCCACCGGTGATCTGCTCGTAGATCCAGGCGTAAGTTTTCTCCAAACCATCGCGCAGCCGGACCCGCGGCTCCCAGTTCATCAGCTCAAGGATGCGCGTGTTGTCGCTGTTGCGGCCGTTCACGCCTTTGGGCGCGCTGAGGTTGTAGCGGCGCTGCACTTTGATCCCGGCGATGTCCTCCACGATGTCCACGAGTTGGTTGATCGAGACGAGTTCGCTGCTGCCGATATTGAGGACTTCGGTGATGTCGCTGTGCAGCAGGTCCATCGTGCCCTTCAGGCAGTCATCGATATACATGAAGCTCCGCGTCTGCTGGCCATCGCCCCAGATTTCGATCTCGTGCTGCCCGCTGAGCTTGGCCTCGATGAGCTTGCGGCAGATCGCAGCCGGCGCCTTTTCCCGCCCCCCGGCGTAGGTGCCGAGAGGGCCGTAGACGTTGTGGTAGCGGGCGCTGCGGGTGATCAGGCCGAAGTCTTCGCGGAAATGCCGGCACATCCGTTCGCTGAAAAGCTTCTCCCAGCCGTAGCCGTCCTCCGGCATCGCAGGATACGCATCCTCCTCCTTCAGCGCGGTGACGTTCGGATCGCGCTGTTTGTCGGCGTTGTAGACGCACGCCGAGGACGCGTAGAAAAACCGCTCCGCGCCGATCTGCCGCGCCGCCATCAGCAGGTGCGTATTGATCAGCACGCTGAGCATGCAGAGCGCCTTGTTGTTTTCGATGAAACCCATGCCGCCCATATCCGCAGCGAGGTTGTAAACGGTGCGGGCGCCCTGCAGGGCCACTCGACAGTTCGGCAGGTCCTGCAGATCGAGGACCAGGTTGTCCACCCGATTGTCGACCTGATACCACTCGCTCAGCGGCTTGATGTCCACGGAGCGGATATTGGCGTGTCCCTGGCGCAGAAGTTCCGCCACGAGATGGCCGCCGATAAAGCCGCCACCGCCGCAGACGACGATTTTTTGGTTTTTCATTTGTCGATGTGAGATTTGGGAATTTGTCCGGTTGAGGATCGGGGGAGCGAGGACGGTAGGTAAAATGATCGGGAAGGAAAGGTGGAAGTATTTCGCGTGCCATGGGGGTGGACATTTGCGGTCGCTTTGCCAAAGTTCCGCCCTCTCCGCCGCCCTCCCGGGCCCAAGCCGCTCCGCGGAGTGACCGCCATTTTATGTCCCAACCTATTTGGATCCTCGGCGCCAGCGGCTACGTCGGCACCGCCTACCAGCGTCTGCTCGAATCTCGCGGCATCCCCTTCCGCGCGCTCCCGCGCAACGTGCTCGACTACTACAACCTCGCCACGCTCACCACGGCGCTGCACGAAGCCAGGCCGCCCTTCCTCGTGAACTGCGCGGGCTACACCGGCAAACCGAACGTCGATGCCTGCGAACTGCACAAGACCGAGTGCCTCGACGGCAACGCCATCCTGCCCGGCATCCTGCGGACCGCGTGCGAAGCGACCGGCACGCCGTGGGGCCACGTCTCGTCGGGCTGCATCTTCACCGGCCGGCGCAACGACGGCGCCGGTTTCCGCGAAACCGACACGCCCAATTTCTCCTTCCGCACCAACAATTGCTCCTTCTACAGCGGCTCCAAAGCGCTTGGAGAAGAAATCCTCACCGGTGCCGAGAATCTCTTCATCTGGCGCCTGCGCATTCCTTTCAACGAGGTGGACTCCCCTCGCAACTACCTCACCAAGGTCATGCGCTACGAGCGACTGCTCGAAGCGGAAAACTCCCTCTCGCAGCTCGACGAATTCGTCCGCTCGACCTGGGAGTGCTGGGAAAAGCGCGTGCCCTTCGGCACCTACAACGTGACCAACCCCGGCTTCGTCACCACGCACGAAGTCGTCGATCTCATCAAGGAAAGCGGCGTGTGCCGGAAGGACTTCCAGTTCTTCAGCGACGAATCGGAATTCATGCAAAAGGCGGCGAAAACTCCGCGCTCCAACTGCATCCTCGACAGCACCAAGCTCCTCGCCTCGGGCATCGTCATGAGCGAAGTGCATGACGCCATCGCCAAGGCGCTCAAGAACTGGAAAGCCGCCTGACCATGCGCCTGCTCGTCACCGGCGGAGCCGGTTTCATCGGTTCTAATTTCGTCCTGCAACAACTCGCCGAGCGCTCCGATGTCGAGCGAGTGGTGAACCTCGACCTGCTCACCTACGCCGGCAATCTGGCGAACCTGGGCGCGGTCGAAAAGGATGAGCGGCATGTCTTCGTGGAAGGCGACATCGGCGACAGCGAACTCATCGCCAAGCTGCTCGCCGAACATGCCATCGACGCCGTGCTGAACTTCGCCGCCGAGTCGCACGTCGATCGGTCGATCGACGGCCCCGAAGCTTTCGTGCAGACGAATGTCGTCGGCACGCTGCGCCTGCTCCAGACCACGCGCGCTTACTGGAACACGTTGCCCGCCGACAAAAAGAGCGCGTTCCGTTTCCTCCACGTCTCGACCGATGAAGTCTACGGCTCGCTGCGCCCGCAAGACCCGGCCTTCACCGAGGAGACGCCCTTCGCGCCGAACAGCCCTTACGCCGCGAGCAAGGCCGGCAGCGATCACCTCGTCCGTGCCTTTCACCACACCTACGGCCTCCCGGTGCTCACAACGAATTGCTCGAACAACTACGGCCCGCTGCAGTTCCCGGAAAAGCTCATCCCGCTGATGATCCAGAACGCGCTCGAAGGCCGCGCGCTGCCGATCTACGGCGACGGCCTGAACGTCCGCGACTGGCTCTACGTGCGCGACCACACCACCGCCATCCGGCTCGTGCTCGACCGCGGCCAAGTCGGCGAAACCTACAACGTCGGCGGCCTCAACGAGCAGCCCAACATCGCCGTCGTGGACACCCTCTGCGCCCTGCTCGATGAGCTGCGCCCACGCGCCGACGGCACCAGCTACACCACGCTCAAGACCTTCGTCGCCGATCGCCCCGGTCACGACCGCCGCTACGCCATCGACTGCGCGAAAATCACGCGCGAACTCGGCTGGCAACCCGCGGAGTCCTTTGCCACCGGCCTCCGCAAGACCGTCGAGTGGTATCTGGAAAACCAGGTGTGGTGCGCCGACATCAGCAGCGGGAAATACCGGCAGGAACGACTCGGAGTTCTATGAAACGCAAAGGCATCATCCTCGCCGGCGGCTCCGGCACCCGGCTTTATCCCGTGACCCGCGCCGTGAGCAAGCAGCTCATGCCGGTCTATGACAAGCCGATGATCTATTACCCGCTGTCGGTCCTCATGATGGCCGACATCCGGGAAATCCTGATCATCTCCACGCCGCACGATCTGCCGCAGTTTCGCCGGCTCTTCGGCGATGGAAAACAGTTCGGCCTCGAGATCTCCTACGCCGAACAACCGAAGCCCGAAGGCCTCGCGCAGGCGTTTCTCATCGGTGCCGACTTCCTCGCTGGCGCGCCCGCGTGCCTCGTCCTCGGCGACAATCTTTTCTACGGACACGACTTTCAAAAGACCCTGCGCCTGGCTTCGCAGCGCACCGATGGCGCCACGATCTTCGGCTACTACGTCTCGAATCCCGAGGCGTATGGCGTGGTCGAGTTTGACGCCGCCGGCAAGGCGGTTTCGCTGGAGGAAAAGCCACCGCAGCCGAAGTCGAAATTCGCCGTGCCCGGGCTCTACTTTTACGACACGCAAGTCGTGGACATCGCCCGCGCGCTCCAGCCTTCGCCGCGCGGCGAACTGGAGATCACCGACCTGAACCGCGTCTATCTCGAGCGCGGGGAACTCCACGTCGAGACGCTCGGCCGCGGGCTCGCGTGGCTCGATACGGGTACGCACGATTCGCTACTCGAAGCCGCCGATTTCGTCCGTGCGATCCAAAACCGCCAGGGCCTCAAGATCGCGTGCATCGAGGAGATCGCGCTGGTCAAAGGCTGGATCACGTCTGAGCAACTCCGCGTGCTCATCACCGACCTCGGCAAGACTTCCTACGCCGACTATCTCCGCGCGCTGATCGAGTAGGGCGGCAGCCGGTCTGCGGGAGGAAATAAACACGTCATCCTGAGCTTGCGAAGGACCTCTGATCTCGGCCTTTCCTGAAATACTCACTCCGCAAACAAGCGCTCCCCCAATCGAACCCGGGAGGAGCGGAAGAAGTCAGAGGTTCTTCGCAAGCTCAGAATGACTGTGGAGGGAAGGCGCTGCGCGCCTTAGCCCAGCCGCTCCGCGAGAGCGGCACCGAGTTCCTGCAGCAGCGCGCTTTCTTCCTTCGGCCAGTCGTAGGCGTCGGCCTTGGCGATGCCGATCACGCCGCGGAGTTCCGTCCCGGCGAGCATCGGCACGGCGAGCGAGCCCTCCATGCCCGTCGTCCGCGCGCCGGGTCGCGCCTTGCCCGATTCATCGGTCTGCAAGTTGCAGATCGTCACCGGTTCGAGGATCTGCGCCGCGAGTCCCGCGATCCCCTTCCCGATCGGCACCGTGTCTACGATCTGCACGACCGGCGGCGGAATGTTGTGGTGCGCGACGAGCCGGAGAACGCCCTCGCGGAGCAGATGCACGGTGCCGGCCTGACAGCCGAAGTGCGTAAGCGCGGCAGCAAGGACCGTGGCGGGATCTCCGCTGGCAGCGGCGGTGGCGAGTGGGGGAGGCAGGCTCATGGGGCGGTGCGAATGGGGTAGGCGGGTTTTTTCGGTAATTGCGGCGGATTGGCCTGCAAAGATTTCAGCACCTCGGCGATGGCGCGTTCAAGCTGCGGGTCGCGGCCCTGAGCGAGTTCCGCGGGATCGTCGAGCACCGCGATGTCGGGCTCCACGCCGCGGCCTTCGATGATCCACTTTCCGCTCGTGTCGTAGATGCTGAAGGTCGGGACGGTCACGCTGCCACCATCGACCAAACCCGGCGCGCCGGTCATGCCGATGAGCCCGCCCCAGGTGCGCTGACCGATGATCGGCCCGAGCTTTTTCTCGCGGAAAAGGAACGGGAAACAATCGCCGCCCGAGCCGCTCCAGCCATTGGCGAGGATCGCCATCGGCCCTTGATGTGCGATGAAAGGCGTCGTCCAGTCGCGCCCGTCGCGCACGCCGTAGTAGTTCAGCACCTGACGCCCGAGTAGTTCGACAAAACGATCCGGGATCTGCCCGCCGGAGTTCCAGCGCTCGTCGATCACCAGCCCGGCCTTCGAGTACTGCGCGCGGAACTGCCGATACAACTCGCTCTGCCCGTCCTGGCCCGTGTTCTTCACGTAGATGTAGCCGAGCTTGCCGCCGCTCGCGGTATCGACACGACGACGATTCGATTCCACCCAGGCGAGATGCCGCAGCGTCGCTTCGCTGCCGATCGTCTGCACGAGCAAGTCGCGAGCGCCATCGCGGTTCGGCTGATTGTTCACAGTCAGCATCACCGGCTTGTCGGCGAGTCCTTGGAAGGCCGCCCAAGGATCTTCCGTCACGTCGAGCGCGCGGCCATTCACCGCGATCAGCCAATCGCCCTCCTTCACATTCACGCCCGGCTGGCGGAGCGGCGCACGCACCGTCTCCCACGGCGCCGTCTCGATGATCCGCTTGATCCGATACGCGCCGTCTTCGAGCGCAAAGTCGCACCCGAGATAGCCGACCGCGCGCGTCGGGGCATCGTCGATATCGCCGCCACTGCGGTAGGTGTGCGAGGAGTTCAATTCGCCGAGCAGTTCGCCGAGGATGTAATTCACATCACTGCGCGTCACCGCGTTCGCGAGCAGCTTGCCGTAGGTTTCGCGCTGCGCTTTCCAATCCACGCCGTGCATGCCCGGGTCGTAGAAAAAGTCGCGCTCGATCCGCCAGGCGTCATCGAAGATCTGGCGCCATTCCGCGGGCGGATTGACCCGCGCCTCGAGGCTCGCGAGCGGCAGCGGCTTAGTCACCTTCTGCGCCTCCAGCACATTGATGATCCCCCACGACTCACCCACTTTCACGAGCAGCTTCTTGCCATCGGCGGCCAGTTCCGCGCTCGCGCAATCGTCGAGAATCATCTTCTCCTCGCGCTTTTCCAGGTCCCAGAAAGACAACGGCGAATTGCCTTTGCGCGCGCCGACCCGTGGCGGCCAGCGGAAGAGCACCCGGCCCGGCACGGCGATGATGGTATCGAAACGCCCGCCGCCCACCGGCAGCTCCACACCACGCGCCTCAAAGCCATCGAAGTCGATAACCAGCGGCTTCGGCGGTCCGGGCTGGGGACGTACCAGCGGCGTTCCGGGCGCTGGTGTCGCCGGCGCGGGCGTCGAGGGTTTCTCTTCCTTCAGCGCCGTCTCGCCCTGCGGCGACGGTTCTTTCTTCGGGTCACCCGATTTGGGCTCCTCCTTTTTTTCCTCCTTCTTGGGCTCCTCCTTTTTTTCAACCGGCACATTTACGGTCGGGATGGGCTTCACCGGCTCCTCGTCGTTGCGCGGCGCGAGCGGCGACGGCAGATCCTTGCGCAGCGGCACGGCGACCAGGCTCTGCCCATTCGCATAGATCCAGGTGCTGTCGTACTCGCTGTAGATCGGGTTAAAATTCCGCTTCGAGCGGTAGTAGAGATATTTCCCCTCCGGATCGAAGGTCGGCAGATCGTCGTCGTAAAAACCGCTCGTCACCTTGCGCGCCTTCTTGTCCTTCGTGTCCACGATCATGATCGCCGACTGCCGATTGTCCTGATCGCCCGCGTAGGTGAAGTAGCGACTGTCCGCCGACCAGCTCACGGCAAAACGCGTCAACTCGCCCTCGTACATCCACATCTGCTTGCCCACCACGTCCCAGCGCTGCGCGTCGAGATCGCAGAGGTAAATGCGCATCGCCTGGTCGATGAAGACGATCTTCTTCGAGTCCGGCGACCACTGCGGCGTGTAGCGAAAGCCCGCGCCGAGTTTCGTCACCGTGTGCTCAGAGCCCTTGCCATCCGCCGGGCGCACCGTCAGCTCATACTCGCCGGTGCGATCGCTGAAATACGCGATCAGCCGCCCATCCGGCGACCACGCCGGCCAGCGCTCAGCCACGCCGCTCGACTCGGTGAGATTGCGCACGATGCCGTGCTCCGCGGGCACGCTGAAAATCTCCCCGCGCGCCTCGAAGAGCGCGCGTTTGCCCGTCGGCGAGATCGCCGAACTACGGACCAGCCCCACCACTTTTTCCACCCGCGGACGCAGCGTCGTGCGATCCGTCAGCACATTGATCTTCACCTCGCGCGCCTGCTCCGTCGCGAGATCGAGCAGGAAAAGGCGCCCGTCGTTTTCAAAGATCAGCTCATCCGGCCCGATGCTCGGAAAATGCACGTCGGCCTCGGTGAAACGCGTGACCTGCCGCGTCTTCTTCGTCGTCGTGTCGTAGGCCCAGAGATTGCCGCGCTGTTTGCCGTCGCGGTCGGAGAGAAAATAAAGCGTCGTCCCGTGCCACATCGGCTGCGAGTCCTTGGCCTCGTTGTTCGTCACGTTTTCGGCGGTCTTATTGGCGAGATCGAAGAGCCACACGTCGGGCGCCATCCCGCCGCGGTAGCGTTTCCACGTCGCGAAATCCGTGGAGATCGGCGTGTAGGCGAGCAGCTTGCCATCGGGCGAAAGCGCGCCGAATTCGCCGTAAGCCACGGGCAGCTTCTCGGGCATGCCGCCTTCCGGGGACACCCGGTAGATTTGCCCCACCCGCGTGGTGAAGCTCGCGCGGTGCGAAGTAAAAAGCAGCCCCTGTCCATCGGGCGTCCAGCCGAGCAACCGGTCGCTTCCACCATGGAAAGTCACCCGCCGCGGCTCCCCACCGATCACCGGCATCACGTAGAGATCGGTGTTGCCGTCGTAGTTGCCACTGAAGGCGAGGCGGGAGCCATCCGGCGAAAACCTCGGGAATTGCTCCTCGCCGCGCGGCGAACTAAATCGCAACGCGGTGCCGCCCCCTTTCGGCGCGAGCCAGATATCGCCCGCATAGACAAAAGCGATCTGCGTCTTGGAAACCGCCGGCATGCGCATGAGCCGCGCATCGACCGGCGCAGGCGGTGCGGCGTCCTGGGCGAGAGCAGCAACGGCAGCCAGACAGGCCACGGCGAGTGGAGGGAGGACTTTCATGGGCGTGGGATATAGCCGCACAACCGAGGAGTGGAAAGCGCGGCGTCGCTCGGCTCTCCAGAGCCGAGTAGCAAAAAAGCGGGTGTTCGCGGCTCTGGAGAGCCGCGCTACTTCAGCGACTCCATCCACGCCAGCAGGTTGGTCAACTCGGCGGGGGTGAAGATATTCAGCAGGCCCTCGGGCATCATCGATTGCGGACGGTGTCCGCGTTCGGTGATGTCGCCCTTCTCGATCGTCACGGTCTGCCCGGCGATGTTGCGCACGTCCACGCTGTCGCCGCCTTCACGCACCACGAAACCTTCCACATCGCCCTTCTTCGTCTTGAAAAACGCGCTCTCAAAACCCTGCGCCATCTTCGCGTTTGGCTTGAGGATCGACTCAGTGAGCGCGGCGCGGTCGTAGATCTTGGCCACGGCGCTGAGCACGGGACCTTTCGGCGGTTCGTCGGCGCCCACGGTGTGGCAGGCGATGCAACCCGCGCGCAGGAAAAGCTGCTGCCCTTCCTTGGCTTCGCCACCCTTTTGCACGAGCGCGAAGACCTCCTCGTATTTGAGTTCGCCGATCGTCTTCGTCGGCTTCGCTTCATTGCTGAGGCCGAGTTTTTGGAAGGCGAAGAGCGCGGCTTCGGCGACGGTATTGTTCGGGTGGTTGAGGTTGGCCTTTACCTGCTCGGCGAGCGGCTTCGCGCCGGTGCGAGCGATCGCCGTGAGCAGCGCGGCGGCGCTCTCGGGCTTCTTGAATCCTTGCTCCACGGCCTTCTTCGCGGCTTCGCGTTCGTTGTCGCGACCGACGCGGCCGGTGGAAAGATTCACCAGCACCACGGCGGCGAGTTGGCGCTTGGCAGCGTCGCTGCCGGAGAGATTCTTCGCGTAATCGCCAACCCACTTGCCGTTCTTGCCGTCGCGCGTGAAGTCCTCAAAGGCTGCGGTGAGCTTGGCCTCGCCGAGATCGTGACCGGCCAGCGGCGCGAAGGCCTCGACTGCGCCGGGGAAGACGACGCCGTTTTCCGCGCAGCGGGCAAAGAGCCGGAGCGCCTGCACGCGGAGTTCGGTCGGCTGTTGCGCATCGGCGGTCAGGCTCTGGAGCGCGGCCACGGCCTCGGGCGGCATGGAGTTGTCGTTGCGGATCATGCCCTCGATGGCGGTGAGTTTGGCCGGCGCGTCCTGGTCGGCCTTGGCGAGCATGAGCTCCACGAGACCGGGATACGCGACCTTCGTCTGATACATGCGGCCGACGAGCGCCTTGGAGTCTTCGTCGTTGGAAGCTTCGAGCGCCGTCTTGAGCGCCCCGGTGATCTTCTCCGTCTCGCTCCACGCGATGGCCTGGTAAACCGGCCCGCTGGTGTCGGGCCGCGTGCCCCACCAGACGCTCGGGTTTTCGTAAGGCGCGTCCTGATTGGCGAGGCGGCAGAGGGCATTGAGGATGCCCGCGCGCAGGATCGGATCGGTCGTCTTGAGCCGCGCGATGAGGCCCTCGACGACGGCGGGCTCATACATGCCGTAGAGCGCCTGAAGCGCGCCGGGTTTCACCGTGTCGTCGGAAGAATCGAGCGCCGTGAGGCAAGGCTGCACGGCCTTCAACTCACGCAGCGCCCGGATGGAGAGATGCGCGATGACCGGGTCGGGATCAGCGACGAGCGGGAGGATTTGTGGGGAGGCGGCGGTCTTGCCGAGGCGGCGCAGGGCGGTGATCGCGGCGAAGCGGACGCGGGGGCGCGAATCCGTGAGCGCATTCACGACAATTTTCGCAGGCCACTGCTTCAACTGCGTCGCGCAATTCCCGACGAGCGTAAGCACCGCAACGGCCTTTGCCTCGTCTTGACTGATCTGTGGATCCTCGTCGAGGAGCGCAGTGTTGACCGTCCCTTGTTGCTGCATGGATCCGTAAATCGTCGCGAGGAATGCAAACGTCGCTCCGTCCTTGAGCGTTTCATCTTTCGGCGTGGCACCGAGATCAATTGGTGGCTCGTCGAGCTTCAGCCCTCCGCGCCGAACGATTTCGCGTTGGGCTGCTTGTCGAATCGTCGCGCCCGGCACGACCAGCAACTTCGCCAGGTCCCCTACCTTCGCCTTCACCAAATCCGGCACCACCACCTTCGGCGCGTCCTTCTTCACCACCCGCAACACGTAACCCGCGTTCGGGCCGTTGTAGTTGAAGGTCGCGCCTTCCCAACTCGTGATGAAGATCGCGCCGGTCGCGTCCACGTCCATATCGGTCGGGCGGGTCATCGCGATCCATTTGTTCTGCTTGATCGGCGGGCGCTTTTTGTTCGGGTCGGCCTGGCCCGGGGGAGTTACGCCATCGAGCTTCCAGCCGGCGCCGGCGGGCACGAGATCGTCGTGATACACGATGCCGCCCGCGCCCCACTCGACGGTGAAGAGGCCCTTCGGCAGGCCGGGTTCATCCATCCAGAGCGCGCCGCAGGGGCTGCCGCCGCCGAGATCGGCGAGCGCGTCGAAGCGGTCCTCGGCGAAGTTTTTGAACAAATACGGGTAGCCCATGTGCGCACCGGGCGGGACGAAGCTCAGCCGCACATTCCAGCCGCCGCCGTCGTTGGTGTTGTCGCGGGTGAAAAGGTCGAGCGTGGGCGAGACGGCGACGTCGTAGATATTGCGCTGGCCGCGCGAGACGATCTCGAAGCCGGTGCCATCGGGCCGGATGCGGACGATACCACCGCCGCGCATCGAGAGCGTGGTGCCGTCTTTCGCGACAGCCTTCGTGAAGCCGTAGTCGCCGACCGCGATGTAGATGAAGCCATCGATGGCGAGCCGCGCGCCATTCGTGGTGTGATCGGCGCCGCGGAACGCGAGGTCGAAGCCGAGCCCGGTGAGGATGTCCTCCTGCTTGTCGGATTTCCCGTCGCCGTCGGTGTCGGTGTAAGCCGTGAGGTTCGGCGGGTGCATGACGTAGAGCGTGCCGGGTGCGGTGCCGCTCGGGGCGTCCCAGATCACGCCGCGCGGGCTCTCCACTTCGCAAAAGGTCTTAAACTCATCGGCGCGCCCGTCGCCATCGGTGTCGCGCATGCGGACGACCTTGCCGGGAATGCGCCCGTCCTTGGGGCCTTCGACGCCACTCGCGGGGTTGCGGTCGCGGCCGAGCGAGCCATTTTCATCGATCGCGACGAAGATCGTGCCATCCACCGCCGCGCTGACCGACGTGGGATAACCGCCCATCGGCGGCAGGGCGAAGACCGTGGCCGCGTAACCCTCGGGGAGCGTCACGGTCTTGAGAATCTCCGCCTCCGTGCGCGGGGCGATCTCTCCCTTTTTCTGCGCCCATGTCGCCGGGGCGAGGAGTGAAAGAGCGATGAGCAGCAGGAGCGGAAGGGTCTTCATAGAGGAAACAGGGGAGAAAGATGTGCCCAATCCCAAGCCGCCATGCGAGCGTTTCTTAGTCGGCAAGCGGGCCGTGGCAAATGTGACGAACGTGAGTCAAAGACGGCAATCCGGCGACGAAAACGACGGCTCGGCGACGGGGAAGTTAAGCTTGGGTGACGGCGCCAGTTGGGCGTTGTGGGCCGGAAAAGCGCGCCGCTAAGGCAAGGCCCGCTCCGCAAACCCACGGCCACGACGAGGACCCGGAGCGCATCCCATGCGCCCGACCATCCACCTTCCACTGCTGCTCCTCGCCTTGCTCTTTTTCACCGTCGGGCTGCGACCGGTGGCGTGGGCGCACGGCGCGCTGGATGAAAAGATCGCCACGCTCCGGGCCGCGATTCTGCGGGAGCCGGCGAACGCTGCGCTGCGGTTCGACCTGGCGGCGGCGCATCAGGAGCATGGCGACTGGCAGATCGCGCTGGCGCTGCTCGACCGGGTGGAGGAGCTGGCGCCGGAGAAACATCCGACGCTGCTCGTGCGCGGTCAGGCGCTGGCCGATGGCGGGCGGTATTCCGAAGCTCGCGCGGCACTCGATGAATTCATCCAGAGCCACCAGCAAAATGCCACGGCGCGGCTGGCTCGGGCGCGGGTGCTGAGCGCACTCGGCGAAAGCGCGCGGGCGGCAGACGATGCCGCGGCGGCCGTGGCCGCGTCGCCCGAACCGACCACGGAAATCCTGCTCGCGCTCGCCGACTACCACCGGGCCGCCGGGCGCAGCGAAGTAGCGCTGGCCACGCTCGACGGGGCGCGGAAAAAATTCGGCCCGCTGCCGGTGCTTGTCGAGCGCGCGGTGACCATCGAACTCGCGCTCGGGCGTCCCGCGCGGGCCCTGGCCCGGCTCGACGAACAACTCGCCGCCCTTCCACCCGCGCAGCAGCCCCCGTGGCTCGCCGATAAAGCGCGGCTGCAGACCCGGCTTGGGCAAACCACGGAAACGCGCCGCACCTGGCAGGCGCTGCTCGATTACACCGCCACGCTCCCGCCACTCGACCGCGCCACGCCCGCGCTCGCGCCGCTCGTCGCCGAGGCCCGTACCGCCCTCGCGCCCGCGCCTTCGTCTCCCACCGTTTCGCTCGCCCCACCTGTCCCGCCACCCGCACCATGAAAAATCGCCTCCTCTTCCTCGCCGCGCTCGCCGCCTCACTCACCGCCGCGCACGCCCAAGTCAGCTACACCGGCACGCCTTACACGCAGAATTTCAACACCCTCGCCGGCACGACGAACAACACCACCGGCGTGACGTGGACGGACAACTCGACGCTGCCCGGCTGGTATGCGGCGCTCACCACGGGCGCGGTCCCGACCTACGGCGTGACCAATGGGACGATGGGCGGGACAGTTGCGGCTTTTGACGACACGGACGGCTCGCCGACGACGAACATCAATAACGTCGGCCTGTTCAGCTTCGGCACGGCGAGCAGCACCGACCGGGCGCTGGGTTCGCGCGCGACCTCGAACTGGACGGGCCACGGCACTGTGGCCTTCGGCGTGCGCCTGGTGAACAACACCGCGCAGACGATCACCGCGTTCAATGTGAGTTTTACCGGTGAGCAGTGGCACAAAAACGGCGGCACCACGGCGCACACGCTGCCCTTGCAGTATCAAGTCGGAGCGTCGTCGATCACCGCGGGCACGTGGACGTCCGTTGCGACATTTTCCTCGCCGGTGAACACGACGACGATCGTCACGCTCGACGGCAACGCCTCGGCCAATCGGCGCGGCGTGGCTGGCCGGATCACCGGCATCTCCTGGGCACCCGGCGCGGAGCTGTGGCTGCGCATCGCGGATGCCAATGAATCCGGCAGCGAGCAGGCGCTGGGCATCGATGACCTCGTCTTCTCCACTGAGGACGGCAGTGGTTTGTATTTCAATGGCGCGACCAACCATGTCACCGCTGGCGCAGCCACGAGCACGCTCGGAGCGTCGGTGCTCACGCTCGAGGCGTGGATTTACCGGACGGGCAACGGCACCACGACCAGCACGGGGACGGGCGGCGTGACGGCCTACCCGATCGTGACGAAGGGCCGCGGCGAATCCGAAAGCTCGGGGCTGAACTGCAACTATTTCCTCGGTCTCGACGCGTCGAACCGGCTCGTGGCGGACTTCGAGGCCGCGGCGGCGAGCGGGATCACGACCGGACAGAACTATCCCGTGACCGGCACGAGCACGATTCCCTTCAACCAATGGACGCATGTCGCGGCGACCTACGACGGCGCGGCCAGCGATGGCGAAAAATGGAAGCTGTATGTCAACGGGAGCAAAGACACCACGGCGGCCACCCCAGGTGTGAATCCGCCGACGAATGCCGCTCCCGAGGCGATCAGCACGCAGCACTTCGCCATCGGCACGGCGATGAATTCCAGCGGCGTCCGGGAGGGCACATACCTCGGGATCATCGATGAAGTGCGCGTGTGGAATTTCGCGCGCACACCTGCGGAAATCGCCGCGGGCATGAGCCAGGAAATCACTAGCGGCACCGGGCTGCTGGGCCGGTTCGGCTTCGCGGAAGGCACAGGCGCCACCGCCGCGAACTCCGCCAACGCGAGCGTGAACGGGACGCTGGTCGCTTCGCCTGTCTGGTTGAATGGGCGCAATTTCACCCCGAACACCCCACCGACCGTGACGCTCGACGCGCCCGCGAATGGCGGCACGGCGGAAGCGCCGGCGACGATCAACCTCGCGGCCACGTCCAGCGACACGGACGGGACTATCACGAAAGTCGAGTTCTTCAACGGGGCGACGCTGCTCGGCGAGGACACGACCGCGCCCTACGCGCTCACGGTCACGAATGCGCCGCAGGGCAGCTACAGCTTCACGGCGAAGGCCACGGACAATCTCGGCGGCATCGCGACTTCGAGCGCGGCCAGCTTCACCGTGACGCCGAGCAACAACCCGCCGCCGACGATCGCGGCGGCTTCACCCGCGAACAACGCGACCGGTCAGCCGCTCATCGTGCCGCTGCAGGTGAGCGTCGGTGATCCCGGCAACGAGGCGCTGAACGTGAAGTATTTCGGCCGCCGCGCCGCGCCCGCGCCAGGGCCGGACTTCACGCTCGTGACGCTGCCGGACACGCAGTTTTATTCCGAGAATCTCAACAACCGCTTCCCGCAATTCCTGTCGCAGACGAACTGGATCGTGAGTTCCAAGGCCACGCTGAACACCGCTTTCGTCGCGCACATGGGCGACATGGTGCAGAGCGGCGACAACGGCGGGAACAACGCCGAGTGGCTGCGCGCGGATCAGGCGATGGATCTCATCGAGCAGCACGCCAGCACGCTGACCGCGCACGGCATCCCGTGGGGCGGCGCGCCGGGCAATCACGACTTCGGCACGGGCGGCGGCTCGGGAACGACGACCTTCTGGAATCAGTTCTTCGGCACCGCCCGATGGGCCGGGCGACCTTACTTCCGGGGCAACTACTCGACCAACAATAACAACAACTACCAGTTCTTCAGCGCGAGCGGGCTGGACTTCATCGTCATCAATCTCGCCTACAACGCGAACACCGCAGGCGATCAGGCGGTGCTCGATTGGGCGGACGCGCTGCTCAAAGCGAATCCGAACCGGCGGGCGATCATCACCAGCCACTGGATCATCAACATCGGCAATCCCGCGACCTTCGGCGGCCACGGCCAGGCGATCTACGACAACCTCAAGGACAACCCGAATCTTTTCCTGCTGCTCTGCGGGCACGTGCATGGCGAAGGGCAGCGCACCGATGTCTTCCAGGGCCGCAGCGTGCATAGCGTGCTGCAGGATTATCAGGACCGCTCGGGAGGGCCGGGCGGACAGGGCGGCGGCGATGGGTGGCTGCGTTATTTCATCTTCTCGCCCGCCAATGGCACGATCAGCGCGCGGACTTATCGCACGACGAGCGGCGCATTTGAAACCGACGCCGACAGCCAGTTCACGCTGAACTACCACCTGCAGACGCCGCTCACCGATTGGGTGCAGCTCGATGAGCAGAATCTCGCGGGCGGGACGACGAGCACGACTTTCAACTGGCCCGGACTGGAGGCGGGCAAAGACTACGAATGGTATGCCGTGGTCTCGGACGGCGTGACGCAGGTGAGCACGAGCGCGCGGCGTTTCACCACGGCAGCGAATGCGGCGCCGACCATCGCGCTCGATACGCCGGTGAACAACGCGAGCTTCACCGCGCCGGCGACGATCAATCTCACGGCGACCGCGAACGATGCGGACGGCAGCATCGCGCGCGTCGAGTTTTTTCAGGGCAACACCAAGCTCGGTGAGGACACGAGCGCCCCGTACGAGCTGGCGTGGATGGGCGTGGGCACGGGTAGTTACGCGCTCAGCGCCGTGGCTGTGGACAACAGCGACGCGACCGCGCTCTCGAACATCGTGAACGTGTCGGTGACGAATCCGAACAACGTGTTGCCGACGGTGGCGATTACCGCGCCGGTGGAAGGTGCGAGCTTCACGGCGCCAGCCAATATCACGATCAATGCGAACGCCGCGGATACCGACGGCACGGTTACGAAAGTGGAGTTTTACCAAGGCGCGACGCTGCTCGGGGAAGACGCCAGCGCGCCCTACAGCTTCGCCTGGAACGGCGTGGCCCTCGGCTCGTATGCGCTGACCGCCAAGGCCTATGACAACGACGGCGGCATCGTGACTTCGAGCGTGGTGAACGTCACCGTAGCACTGCCCACGGGGTTCCAGTTCAGCACGAGCTACGCGCAGAATTTCAACGGCATGGGCACAGCGGGCACCGTGCCGCCGCAGCATTGGTCGGTGAGGAATGACAGCGGCGGCAGCAACACGACGTGGGCGAGCAGCATCACGCTCGGCACGATGGTGAATGCGGCGGGCGCGCTCACCGCGACGACCACGCCTTCCGGCACGAACAACAACGGCTTCAACGCCGCGTCCTCCACGGGCGACACCACCGATCGCGTGCTCGCCAGTTCGCCGACGGGCAACGCCGGCACCGCCTTCGATCTGCTGCTCACGAATAACAGCGGCGGCCCGCTCGATTCGCTGCGCATCGCCTACGCCATCCGCCGCTACACGAGCGCGAGCACTGCGGGTGAGCTGCCCGGCTACTGGCTCTTCTACAGCCTCGATAACGGCACGACGTGGGTGAATGTCGCCGCGCTTAATCCCACGCTCAGCGGTCCCGGCGGCGTGATCGTGCCGAACACCACGGGCACGACGAATGTGCCGCCCACGGTCTTCACCCTCGCGAATGCCTGGGCGAATGGCGCGAACCTGCTCCTGCGCTGGGTGGACGACAATGCCACGCAGAGTTCGCCCGACCAGATCACTGGCCTCGACAACTTGACGATCAACATCGGCCAGCCGCCGCTCGTCGCGCTCAGCGCCCCGGCCAATGGCACCACCTACGTCGCCCCGGCGACGGTGAATCTCGCGGCGACCGCGAGCGACCCGGATGGCACGATCGCCAAGGTCGAGTTCTTCGCGGGCGCGACTCTGCTCGGCGAGGACACCAGCGCGCCGTTCACCTTCGCGTGGACCGGCGTGACGGCGGGCAGCTACGCGCTCACCGCCGTGGCGACCGACAACCAGCTCAACACCACGACCTCGGCGCCGCTCAATATCATCGTCCTCGCCGACACCGACCTCGACGGTCTGCCCGATGTGTGGGAAACCGCCAATGGCCTGAACCCGAACCTGGCCGGCGATGCCACGCTGGATCGCGACGGCGACGGCTTGAACAACGCGGGCGAATTCTACGCCGGCACCGACCCGCAAAACCCCGCGGACAAGCTCGACTCCACGATCGCGCAGGAAGCCGGCGGCAGCTTCAAGATCCGCATTCGCACGGTCGCCGGGCGCACCTATCGCGTCGAATGGCGGGCGAATCTGATAACCGGCAACTGGCAGTCGCTGGCCGAAAACATCGCCGGTACCGGAGCCGAAGTGGAAGTCACCGACCCGATCACCGGCGAAAGCAGCCGCTTTTACCGGATCATCGTTCAGCCCTGATTCCCGCGTTTTTCACAAATTCATTTGGCCAAGGGGAGGGGTGTGCTTAACTTCGCGGCCCGCTTTCCTATGGCTATTTCGTTTGCGAATCGTTTCAACGCCGACCTCCTCGACCAAAATTACGAGCAGTGGCGCAAGGACCCGGCATCGGTCGACCCCGTGTGGGGCGCTTTTTTCGAGGGCTTCGAGCTCGGCTCCGTGCGCCCCAAAAACGGCGCTGCGGCGACGCTGACGAGCACCACGACGGCCAGCGCCGACGGCCCGCTCCAGACCCGCGTGGACGGCCTCGTGTATGCCTACCGCACGCTCGGCCACACCATCGCCAACCTCGATCCGCTGGCCGATGAGCGCCCGCAGAATCCGCTGCTGAGCCTGCGCGAGCTTGGTTTCAGCGAAAAGGATCTCGACCTCACGGTGGGCTCGAAATTCCTCCTCGGCGGCAAGCGGATGAAGCTCCGCGAGATGATCTCAGAGCTGGAGCGCATCTACTGCGGGCCGATCGGTTCCGAATTCATGCACGTGCAAAATCCGCGCGTGCGAAACTGGCTGCGCGAGAAGATCGAGACGCGGACGCCGGAGACGGAGACGCCCGTGGACGTGCAGCGCCGCGTGCTCCGCCAGCTCGTGAAGGTGGAGTCTTTCGAGCACTTTCTGCACACGCGCTACCAGGGCCAGAAGCGCTTTTCGCTCGAAGGTGGCGAATCGCTGATCACCGCGCTCTACGGCATTCTGGAAAACTGCGTGCCGCGCGGCGTGGAAGAGATTTGCCTCGGCATGGCCCATCGCGGGCGCCTGAGCGTGATCGCGGAATTCCTGCGCAAACCTTACAGCACGATGTTCGCGGAGTTTTCTGAGAACTTCATCCCCAACACCAGCGCGGGCGACGGCGACGTGAAATACCACCTCGGCTACCTGACGACGCGCAAACTCAAGGACGGCAGCGAAGTCGAGGTGCGGCTTTCCGCCAACCCCAGCCACCTCGAAGCGGTGAACCCCGTGGTGCAGGGCATGGCCCGCGCCCGGCAGCGCATCCGCAAGGACACCGACGAGCGCAAAAAGGTCATCGCGGTGTTGATTCACGGCGACGCGGCCTTCGCCGGTCAGGGCGTGGTCGCGGAGACGCTGAACATGTCGCAGCTCCAGGGCTACCGCATCGGTGGCTCGATCCACATCATTGTGAACAACCAGATCGGCTTCACCACGCTGCCGGCCGACGCCCGCTCGACGACGTATTGCACCGACGTGGCGAAGATGATTGAGGCTCCCGTTTTCCATGTGAACGGCGACAACCCGCTCGCCGTGCGCTGGGTCGCCGAACTCGCGCTCGAGTTCCGCCAGACCTTCAAGCGCGATGTCGTCATCGACATCTACTGCTATCGCCGCCACGGCCACAACGAAGCCGATGATCCGGTGTCCACGCAGCCGACGATGTATGCCGACATCACCGCGCACCCAAGCGTCGGCACCCAGCTCGAGAAGAAACTCGTCGCCGCCGGTGTGATCACACAGGAAGAAGCGGACGCGCTCGGCAAGGAGATGCTCGAACGCCACGAGAAGGCGCTCGCGGACGTCAAGGCGGCGGAGAAGGACGAGACGATCAACAAGTTCAGCGGCTCCACCGCGGACCCGCAGCCGCCCTACTCGCACACGCCCGTCCAGACCTCCGTGCCGAAGGAGCAGCTCGCCAAGATCGTCAAGGCGCTGACCACCGTCCCCGAAGGCTTCGGCATCCAGCCGAAACTGCGCAGCTTCCTGCTCGAAAAACGCGCTAAGGCGTGGGCCAACGGCGGCCCCTTCGACTGGGCCTACGGCGAGGCGCTCGCCATGGGTTCGCTCTTGCTCGAAGGCACCCCGGTCCGGCTCAGCGGCCAGGATTGTCGCCGCGGCACCTTCAGCCAGCGCAACTCCTATCTCTACGACCAGAAAACGCGCGAGCGTCACTGCCCGCTGAAAAACATCGATCCCGAGCAGGCCACGGTTTGCATCTACAACTCGCTGCTCAGCGAGGCGGGCGTGCTCGGTTTCGACTACGGCTATTCTCTGCAATTTCCCAACCTGCTCTGCATGTGGGAAGCGCAGTTCGGCGACTTCGCCAACGGCGCGCAGGTCATCATCGACCAGTTTATCTCGTCCGCGGAATCGAAGTGGCGGCGGCCGAGCAGTCTCGTGCTGCTCCTGCCGCACGGCTATGAAGGCCAGGGCCCGGAGCATTCCTCCGCGCGCCTCGAGCGCTTCCTCCAGCTCTGCGCCGAGGACAACATCCAGGTCTGCAACCTAACCACGCCCGCGCAATACTTCCACGTCCTGCGCCGGCAGATGAAGCGCGCCTTCAAAAAGCCGCTCGTGATCATGACGCCGAAGTCGATGCTCCGCCTCGAAGCCGCGGCGTCGAAGATCGAGGACTTCACCGACGACCGCTTCCACGAGATCCTGCCCGGGCCGCTGCCCGACAAGCCGGAGAAGGTAAAGCGCGTGATCCTCTGCTCGGGCAAGGTCTATTACGACCTGCTCAAATTCCGCGACGAGAACAAGATCACCACCGCCGCGATCATCCGCGTCGAGCAGCTCTATCCGCTCGATGAGGCGCAGCTCAAAGACGCGATCGCCCAATTCCCAAACGCCAAGACCTACGTCTGGTGCCAGGAGGAATCGCAGAACATGGGCTCGTGGAATTTCATCGCGTGGCAGCTCCGCCGCATGCTCGAATCCGCGGTCTGGTATGCCGGCCGCTCGGCCAGCGCCAGCCCAGCCGTCGGCTCCCTCGGTGCGCACAAGCGCGAGCAAAAACTCATCATCCAAGACGCCTTCACCTTGGGCTGAGTGCCCAAGATGAAATTTTGAATGTTGAATTCTGAACTATAAATTCAGTATCCGCGCTCCACTGCGGCGCGCCGTCTTCCATTCATCGTTCAGAATTTAGAATTCAAAATTGACCCTTTCATGTCTCTCGAAATCAAAATCCCCGCCGTCGGCGAATCCATCACCAGCGGCCTCCTCTCGGTCTGGCACAAGAACGACGGCGACGCCGTCACGGCCGGCGAAGCGCTCCTCACCTTGGAAACCGACAAGGTCTCCACGGAAATCACCGCTGAAAAAGCCGGCACGCTGCGGGTGAAAGTGCCCGCAGGCACCGAGGTGAAGATCGGCGAAGTCGTCGGCACGATCGACGAAGCCGCGGCCGCCGCCGCAGCAGCCGCAGCCGCTCCCACAAAGACCGCCGAGCAGGTGCCCGACGACAAATCCGACGCCAAGCAGACGCGCGATCAGGTCGAGCCGCCCGCCGCGGTGCAGCCAAAGACACCCGCCGTTTCCATCGGCAAACAAGCCGCGCCAGAGACACCGAGCGCAGCGCCGGCCGCGCCGAGCATCTCGGAAGCCGTTGCCGCCGCGAACGTCTCGCTGGCCACGCTTTCGGAAAATGCCCCGGTCGTCGCCGAAGGCCGCAGCACGCGGAAGAAACTCTCACCGCTGCGCCGCAAGATCGCCCAGCAGCTCGTCATGGCGCAGCAGACCGCTGCCATCCTCACCACCTTCAACGAAGCCGACATGAGCGCGGTCATGAAGCTCCGCTCCGCCCAGCAGGACGCCTTCACCAAGGAGCACGGGGTCAAGCTCGGCTTCATGTCGTTCTTCATCAAAGCCGTCGTCAGCGCGCTCAAGGCCACGCCCGCCGTCAATGGCCGCATGGATGGCGACGACTTCGTCCAGAACCACTACTACGACATCGGCGTCGCCGTCGGCACCGAGCGCGGGCTCATCGTCCCGGTCATTCGCGATGCCGACAAAAAATCCTTCGCCGACATCGAGCGCGACCTCGTCGCCTACGCCGTGAAAGCGCGCGAGGGCAAAATCAAGATCGAGGACTTGAGCGGCGGCGTCTTCACCATCTCGAACGGCGGCATCTACGGCTCGCTGCTCTCCACGCCGATCCTCAATCCGCCGCAATCCGGCATCCTCGGCATGCACAAGATCCAGGAACGGCCCATCGCGGAGAAGGGCCAGGTCGTCATCCGCCCGATGATGTATCTCGCGCTCAGCTACGATCACCGAGTGGTCGATGGCAAGGAAGCCGTGACCTTCCTCGTGCGGGTGAAAGACTGCATCGAGAATCCCGCGCGCCTGCTGCTGGATTTGTAAGCGCGCAACGCCGCGGAAGGCGGCCACCAACCAAGTCCAAGCCTTCCCGTTTTTCCAAGCCTTCCCGTTTTCGACCAACAACTAAGGACCTGAAAGCGGGGCAGTCCGCAACCGCATGAAGCGGCGAGGCAATCCGGGGACGTTCTGATCCTCAAAAGTCAGCGTCTCGGTGCCGTCGCCGTGGTCGATGATGGGCGGCACGAGTTGCACATCAGCCGGGACGGAACTCCAACTGGTTGCTTGATCGAGGGCGCTGGTGACTTCGACGACGTTGAGCAGGTCGGAGAGCCCCTTTCCCCGGCGATAGCTCACGCGGAGGCGACCGCTCAAAAGAGCCGCGACCGGCAGACGGTCGCGCGCGCTGACTTGGCGCGGGTGCAGGGAAAGGAGACGCTCGACCAGATTGGAGATGCCATCGTTATCGGGATCGGCAGTGTTGCCGCTGATGGCTGGGTTCGCGAGTTCGGCGTTGTTGAAGAAGCTGAAGCGCCACGCATCCGTGGGGACATCGTTGATGGTCAGATTGCCTGACGCCGGGACGCCGGAGGTGAAGTTGCCGAGGGTATCCGTGGCGAGGGCCAGGGTGGCGGTTTCGTCGCCCTCAGCGAGCGTATCGGCAAGCGGGGTGACACTGACGACGGCGCTGCTCGCTCCCGGCGGGATGATCACACGGCCAGAGAGGGCCGTGTAATCGGAGCCCGCTGCCGCGCTGCCGCTAGTCGTGTAATCCACGGCCACATCCGCACTTGTGGGGCCGCTGCGCGTGAGCGTGAACGAGGCGGGGACGAGTCCGAATTCCTGCGCCGGTTGTGCGGGAGCGGAGACGCTCACGCTCGGCACAGCGCGGAAGAAGGTGCTGACGGAGGCATGGCTGGCTCCTGTGAGGGTGAGATCGCGCACCCTCGCGGCAGTCGTGAAAGGATTGTTCGCGATGGTGGTGTGGTAGCTGGCGGTGTTGAGGTTGAAGTCGGCGACCGCGATGTTGGCGGACTTGTTCCACTGGAAGACGGTGCCGAGCAGCGCGGGGATGTTTTGATCCGTGTAAGTCGGGCTTTCGAGCCGCAGATTGCAGACGTAGCCATTGACGAAGATTTGTTGGTGGTCGCTGGGAAAGAAGAGATGCCGCTGCCCTGGATGTCGTTCTTGCGTATCTCGACATTGATCGCGCCGGTGCCCCAGGTGGTCGCAACGTTCACCTGAGCCTGATGCAACGCGATGTAGGCGGGGCGCGCGCCGCTGGTTTCGCGGAGCACATTGCCCACGACCTGCGTGTTATAGATCGGATTGAAGTGAGTTGCGCTCGGGCGATCATCGGGCCGCAGGAAGATGCCGTCCGCATTGGTGAGGACGTTGTTCGCGATGGCCAGATCGGTGGAGCTCGCCGTGTAGAGCCAGATGCCGCGCTGCTTGCTCGTGATCGTGTTGCGAAAGATCGTCACGTTCCGTGTGCTCCACTTGAACATCGCGTAGCGGGAGGTCGCATCGGGAAGCACGGTCCAAGTGCCGCCGATGGTGAGGGTGGTGCCGGTGCGCGCGGTGACGTTCTGCCATTGGCCCCGGCCTTTGCCATGCACGATGCAGATCACCGTGCTGGCGACATAGCTTGCGGAATTGTTCACCTCGACGGTGCTGCCCGTGGCGCTCACCACGATGCCGGTCGATTCACCGGGGCGGTTGCCGCCGCCGCCTTCGGAGAGGATCGATTCGGTGTCGTTGTTGTCGATGCCCGGCCCGTTGACCACGCCGATGACGTTGTCGGCAATATAGGCGTTGTTGGTGAAGTCGGCGGTGATGCTGTGGCGCACGCCGAGGTTAGTCGTCGCGGAGTCGTCGTGGTTGATCGTGTTTCCTTCCGCCACGGCCTGAGAGCAGTTGCCCAGGCTGATCGCCGTGTTCTTCGAGTGCAGGATGGTGTTGCCGCTCACCTTGATGTTGGTGCCGTTCATGAACAACGGGCCTATGTAGCCATTGACCACACATCCCTGGACGACGATCCGGTCGCCAGCGAACTGGGAGGTCAGTGTTTCCGTGGACTTTTCGTGCCGCACGTTGCTGAGGAAATAGCGGTTCGATGGGCTGCCAGTCGATGTGTAGATCGAGTCCCGCCATGTGCCGCTCTCGTTGACATTGAAGAGTTGCAGGTTCGCCGCGCCGAACTTGCTTCCGCCCGCATTGAACAGCAGCCCGAAGTGCTGGCCGACGGCGGGCGTGCCATAGCCATACTTGATGATCGTGGCATTCATCCCATCGCCCTCCAACACAGTCCGCGTCTTGAGCAACACGAGGTTCCCGCCGGTCGCGTTCACGACCTTGTAAGTCCCGGCGGGGAGATAGACCACCCCGCCGCCATCCGCATTGGCCTTCGTGATCGCGGCATTGATGGCACCAAGATCATTGGCCACGCCATCACCCACCGCATGCAGCGTCAGGCGCGGATCAGTCTTCACGTTGTAGCGGTTGGCAAAGAAATCGAGGTCTGCCGCCCAGCCGACACCGAGGTTCCAGTAGTCTGTGCCCGCCGCACGCACGATCATCTGCAGCTCAGCGCGTGACTTCACCGTGCTCCAGTCACCGGCACCATTGCTCACCCAGACCTCGTAGTTGCCCAGCGGCAGCACCGCTGGAGCCGTGAGGGTGAGACTGTAGAAACCGGGCGTGCCACCGATGGTCGTCGTGTAGGCCGTGCTCGTCGCCGTGTTCACCAAATCCACCCGTGGCGTGAAGGCCGCGCTGTGATGCAAGTTGCGCCCGAACAAGCGGAACGTGGCCCCCGGTGCGATCTCCGGCGTGTCGAAGTGCATCCCGACCGCCCGGTTAAGGAACACCGGCGCGCTGTCGCCGCTCGTCCCACGGACGAACACAGAATAAACACCACTGCCTGAAAACGGAAGCTGCGCGGTGACCGTGTTGTTACCGGAGTTCAGCGTCGCCACCGCTGCTGCCGCCGCGCCATTGATGGAAACCCACGCTTGTGGTGCTACCCCGAAGTCATCGCCTTGCAGGCAAATGATGCTGCCATGCTCCGCGTGAATGGAGTGATTCAAAATCACCGGCACCGCCTGGGCGCCGGACGAGAACAGCCATATCCAGAGGGACAGGCTCACATAGAGAAAGGTTCTGGGGTGCATCGCTTTCATACGATGCGGAAGAAGAACAGCCGCGGGAGATTAACACAAACCATAATACGGACGGTGCTTCCAGACGTTGTCGCGCGGGTGGCGGGTGGTCACAGCACTTGCACACGGTGTCGGCCGGGTGCACGCGCCCATTCATCGCGATATAGATCCCGGACGGCACGATCTGCACCGCACCGATCGCGCAGCCGATATTGAAGACCGCATCGCTGGCGCCGAAACGCGCGGGCTGCATCGCGCCGGTGAAGACGATCACTTTCTCCGGAATGTCGGCGAGCCACTTCGCTAGCTGAGGCCCACGTCGGCCATCTGGGCGCGCAGGGTGCGCAGGCCGAGGGCGGGCTCGGTGGTCACGTCGGTCCACTCGGGCTCGAGGACGAGCGCTTTGTCGTAGCCGATGTTTTTCAGCGCCTGGAGATAGGGGCGCATGTCGTACTGGGTCGTACCGGGGACGCCGCGGCGTTTGATCTCGGAGAGGTGGACGTGTTCGAGGATGTCCTTGAAGCGCTCGATCTCGGCGGCGGGTTCTTCCTCGATGGCCATGTGGAAGTTATCCGCGAGCAGGCGCACGCTCGGGTGGCCGACGCTGTGGACGATGTCGGCGCCGTCGGCGAGGGAGCTGATAAAATTCGAGTCAGTGCGGGCGACGGGCTCGATGACGATGAGCACGCCGTGGCGCTCGGCGAGCGGGGCGTAGCTGGTGACGGCGCGGAGGAATTGCTCGCGCGCTTCTTCGCGGGAAAAGCCCTTCGGAATCCGGCGCGCAACGCCGCTGCCCCAGACGATGGTTTTCACGCCCACCTCCTCGGCGCGGCGGAAGACATTCTCGCCCCAGCGCTGGAGCCGCGCTTCATCGACGGCGGGGCCGACGGGCTTCAAGTCCGGCGGCAGCAGGCGATTGGCCGACGGCACGGGCTTGGCCAGCGAACGGACGATGGCGAGGCGCTCGCGGAAGGCGGCCTCATCGGCCTCGGGCACGAGGAGCGTCTGGACGTTTTCCTCAATGAAGTCGAACTGGTCGTTGGGTAGGACGGAGCCGTGTTTGATGTCGATGTAGAGGCCGAATTTCATGGGCGGAAGGGAGTGGACGGGCAGTGCAACCGCCCTGCGGAAGCGCGTCAACTTTAAGTTTGACTCACCCCGGCACCGCGCTGAGACTCCGCGCCCTTTCTACTTATGCGCCACACGATCTCCGTCCTCGTCGAAAACAAATTCGGCGTGCTCACGCGCATCGCCGGGATGTTCAGCGGGCGCGGCTTCAACATCGATACTCTCAATGTTGGGCCGACCCTCGATCCTTCCACCTCGCGCATGACGATCGTCGTCCGCGGCGACGATACGGTGCTCGAGCAGGTCACGAAGCAGCTCAACAAGCTGATCGACGTGATCGAGATCGATGACTACCGCGATCACGAAGTGGTGGAGCGTGAACTCGTGCTGATGCGAGTGACCGTGGACGCTTCCAACCGCGCCGAGGTCATGCAGCTCTGTGACATCTTCCGCGCGAAAGCCGTGGACGTGCAGCACGAGGTGCTCGGCATCGAAGTGACCGGCAACGAGTCGAAGATCGACAAGTTTCTCATGCTCATGGGCAAGTTTGGCATCTCCGAACTGAGCCGCACGGGCCGCGTGGCCCTCGCCCGCAAAGCCAACTAAACCCCATCCCAAACCTACTAACCATTTCCCATGGCCGCTAAAAAAATCTACACCGACAAAGACGCCGACCTCTCCATCTTCAAAGGCAAGACCCTCGCTGTGCTCGGCTTTGGCAGCCAGGGCCACGCCCACGCGCTGAACCTGAAGGACTCCGGCGTGAAGGTCATCATCGGCCTCTACAACGGCTCCAAGTCCATCGCGGTCGCGAAGGAAAAGGGCTTCGAGGTTTACGAGACCGGCGAAGCGGTGAAGAAGGCCGACGTGATCTTCGTGGCGCTGCCCGACACCAAGCAGGCCAAGGCTTACAAGGAGTCCATCGAGCCCAACCTCGCGAAGGGCAAGACGCTGCTCTTCAGCCACGGCTTCTCGATCCATTTCAAGACGATCGTCCCGCCGAAGGACATCAACGTGATCCTCGTCGCGCCGAAGGGCCCAGGTCACATCGTGCGCCGCCAGTACACCGAAGGCAAAGGCGTCCCCGCGCTCATCGCCGTGTATCAAGGTGGCAAGGCCGCGAAGAAGATCGCGCTCGCCTGGGCGAAGGGCATCGGCGGCACCCGCGGCGGCGTGCTCGAGACCGACTTCAAGGAAGAGACCGAGACGGATCTTTTCGGCGAGCAAACCGTACTCTGTGGCGGCGCGAGCGCGCTGGTGCAGGCCGGTTTTGAAGTGCTCGTCGAGGCCGGCTACGCGCCGGAGATGGCCTACTTCGAAGTGCTCCATGAGCTGAAGCTCATCGTCGATCTGATGAACGAATCCGGCATCGCCGGCATGCGTTTCTCGATCTCCGAGACCGCCAAATGGGGCGACGTGACCGTGGGCCCGAAGATCATCGACGCCGGCGTGAAGAAGCGCATGAAAGCGGCGCTCAAGGACATCCAGAGCGGCAAGTTTGCCAAGGACTGGGTCAAGGAATACGAGGGCGGCTACAAGAATTACAACGCGCTCCTCAAGAAGGGCGAAACGCACCCGATCGAGAAGACCGGCGCCCGCCTCCGCGGCCTCATGCCTTGGATTCAGAAAAAGAATCTCAAAGGCGCACAGGCCGCCTACTAAGCCGAGAATTCAGGCTTTCTTTCCAAAGCGCCGCCGGGAAACTGGCGGCGCTTTTTCTTTTCCGCCATGAAAACCCCCACCCTGCTCCCGCTGCTCGTCGTCCTCGCCGTTTCGTCGCTCCACGCGGCGGCACCCAAGCCCGATCGCGTGGTGAAACTCTGGGACGGGAAAGCGCCGGGCGATTTCACCGTGCCGGGACCGGAGACGATCACCGAACCCAAGCCGACGGATAAGACGCCGATCCTGCGCCTGACGAATATCGCCGAACCGCGGTTGGAGTTTTACGTGCCGGCGAAGAAGAACGGCGCGGCGGTGATCATCGTGCCGGGTGGCGGATTCGGCATTCTGGCCTCCGGGCACGAGGGCGCCGATCTGGCGGTGTGGTTTCGTGAACGCGGGTTCGTCGCCGCGGTGCTCCAGCATCGCTGCCCGACGAACAAGCTGCCGAAGCCGTGGGAGTTTCCCGCGCAGGACGCGCAGCGCGCCGTGAGCCTGGTGCGCGCCAAGGCTGCCGACTTCGGCGTGCAGGCGGACCGCGTCGGGTTGTTCGGTTTCAGCGCTGGCGGACAGGTCGCGCTGATCGCCGCGACGAATGACGAAAAGCGCCTGTATCCCGCAGTGGATGACATCGACAAGACGAGCTGCCGCCCGGACTTCCTCGCGCTCTGCTACCCGTGGAAAATCCTCGCGGACAACTCGCTCACCGAACTGAAACCCGAGATCCACATCGGCGCCAGAACGCCTCCCACTTTCCTCGCCCAAGCCAACGACGACAAAGGCGCTCGCCGAAGGCAGCACCCTCGCCTTCCTCGCGCTGCGCAAAGCCGGCGTGCCTGCGGAACTCCACATCTACTCCACTGGCGGCCACGGCTTCGGGCTGCTCGCCAATGAAACGCAAGCGCCGGGTGACTGGCCGGGCCGGCTCGAACTCTGGCTGCGCGCGCGGAAACTCCTGCCGTAGGTCACTTCAAAATCCGCACCGCGCGGAGCATGAAGCGCAGGTCGGTGTCGTAGAGTCCGCGGAAGATCGTGCCGTAGTTGCGCAGCGCGGTGAAACAGGTGAGGGCGACGAGGCTGGCGGCACACCACGTGCGCCAGCGCGCGCGTGCAGTGAGGGCAGCGATGCTTTGCACCGCGAAAAGCGCGAGCGGAAAATCCCACATCGCGGTGTGGCGGAGATTCATGCCGAAAGGAATGCTCGTCATGACCACGCCCGTCACGACGAGGAAAAGCAGGAGAAAGCCGTTCTGTTTCGCGCTGAAATCACCACGCAGGGCGAAGCCGACCGCGAGTAGGAAGACGAGCGGGTTGATGAGGAGATGCTCGATGAGGTAGCGATGCCACGGGCCGTCGCCGGTCAGGATCGTGTAGGGCAGCGTCTGCGCTCGCTCGTGGTAAATGGTGAAGGCTTCGGACATCGGGCGCAGACCGCCGGACAGCGCGGCCAGCACCGCGAGCGCGAGCAATCCCGACCCGGCGAACACCAAACCCTGCCGCCACGGCCATTGGCTCCAGCCGAGCCAGCGCGCCGCGATCAAAGCGAAGAAAAGAAACGCGGCGACGAAGACCGCGGTCTCCTGCTTGGTGCCGCAGAGGATGAAAAAACTCGCCCCCGCGGCGATGAGCCACACCGGGCGGCTCGGCTGTTTCATCGACTCCCACGTGCAGCCGACCACGACGATCGCCCACAGGCTCGCCACGGCATCGATGAACGCATACTGCGCGAGGTGGATCTGCAGCGGTGCGCAGACGAGCAGCGCGAGCAGGGCCAGCGCCTGCCGAGGCGTGAGCCACTGCCGCGCGAACAAAAATCCCGCCAGCGCAAACAAACAGCTTCCGAGTGCCGACGTGACACGCAGCGCATCGTAGCTCGTTTTCCCCGTAAGCTTTTGCAGCCACCACGCGGGCCCCGTGTAGCCGAGGCGAAAGGGCGGCAGATAGACGAACTCCGCCTTCTGCACTTCCACGATATACTCGCTCACGGTCGCGGCGAATCCGCCGAAGCCTCGCTCGGCCAGATCGTCCACATACGTGACATAGACCTGCTCATCGAAACCCGGCGACTCGGGCTCCGGATGCCAGACACCGAGGCGCAACGCGCACCCGAAGGCAAGAATCGCGATCGCAAAACTCCAATAGATCAACCGGGGGCGCATGCCGGAGGGAGTGCCCAAAACCGCAAACCCGGTCGAGAAGAAACTCCCAGCCAAACCGGAAGGCATCCAATGCGTCAACGAAGTGCGATCCCTTGATACATGAAACCTGCGACCATTGTTGGCATCCTGCTCATCATCCTCGGCGTGATCGCGCTTGCTTACGGAGGCTTCAGCTTCACCACGCGAGAGAAGGAAAACGTGGTCAATCTCGGCCCGCTGAAGGTGGATGCCACCGTCGAACGGGAGCGCCGCCTGCCCCTGCCGCCGATTCTCGGAATCGCCGCGCTCGCTGGCGGGGTGGTGCTCGTCATTGTCGGTCAGCGGAAATAGGCGGCTGCTTGCGCTGCGGCGGAACGTCGGGTTGGATTGGAGCGCACCGACGCTCCCATGTCCTCGCCCTCCGATTTTCATACCCAGCGCGCCGCCCGGTTGGCGCGGCTGCGTCTGGCGCTGCCGGAATTCGAGGAAAAGTTCGCGCGCAGTTCCGGACCCGGCGGGCAGCACGTGAACAAAGTCTCCACGTCGGTGACGCTCAAGCATGTGCCGACCGGCGTGGCCGTGACGGTGCAGGATTCCCGATCGCAATCCCTCAACCGCCAGCTCGCTTGGACGCGCCTGCTCGATGCCATCGAGAAGGCGCGCCGCGACGAACGCGCCGCACGACGCGCCGAGATCGAAAAGAAACGCCGGCAAAACTCGAAGCGCCCGCGCGGCGTGAAAGAGCGAATTTTGGAAACCAAACGCCGCCGCGCCTCGGTGAAGAAGCTCCGCGCGAAGGATTGGTAGCGCCGCCGCGCGGGCGTCACATCTCCGCACTCGCCGCCGCGCCGCGACTCCCCTAGGCTTCAGGTCCATGACGAATCTGAATCAGGACAGCGCGTTGGACACGCACACCAAGGCGCTCAAGATCAATCTCGACAACCGGTTCTACGGCACGCTCGCGGAGATCGGCGCTGGGCAGGAAGTTTCCCGCTGGTTTTTCCGCGTGGGCGGGGCGGCGGGCACCATCGCCAAGAGCATCTCGGCTTACGACATGAAGGTCAGCGACGCCATCTACGGCGACACCGAGCGCTACGTCTCGCGCCAGCGGCTCCAGGCCATGCTCGACCTCGAATACGACCTCGACATCGAGCGCCTCAGCGAGGCCCGCGGCGACACCACTTCGTTCTTCGCCTTCGCTGACACCGTCGTGGCGCGCAGCTACAAGGGCGGCAACGAATGCCACGGCTGGATGGGCGTGAAATTCCAGGCGCACCCGCGCGATGAGCCATCGCAGATCGTCCTCCATGTGCGCATGCTCGACAATGAGGCGAGCCTCCAGCAGGAGGCACTCGGCGTCATCGGCGTGAACCTGCTCTACGGCGCGTTCTTCCTCCATCACGAGCCGGAGAAGCTGATGGACAGCCTGCTCGACAAGCTGACCACCGGGCGCATCGAGATCGACATGATCGATTTCAAGGGCATCGAATTCCGCTACGTGGACAACCGCATCATGGCGATGAAGCTCGTCCAACTCGGGCTGAGCGGTGCGGCGATGTTCGGCCCGGATCGGCAGGTCTTGCAGCCGTCCGAGGTGCTCTACAAAAAGGCCATTCTCGTCGAGCGCGGCAGCTTCCGCCCGGTCACGCATGTGAACCTCGACATGATGCGCGCCGCGCTGGAGAAGTTTTCCGCGCATCCTTCCGTCGCCGGCAAGACCGTGCTCCCGATCATGGAAATCACCATGCGCAATCTGCTCGCGGGCGGCGCAGAAGTGGACCGCCGCGACTTCCTCGCCCGCGCCGATCTCCTCTCGTCATGCGGATTCCACGTCCTCATTTCGGATTACTTCGAATACTACCGTCTCGCCGCTTACATCGCCTGGCGCACCAAGGAGCACGTCGGCATCGTCATGGGCGCATCCAGCCTCATCGAGTTGTTCGACGAGAAATACTACACCGCGCTGCCGGGTGGCATTCTTGAGTCGTTCGGACGCCTCTTCAAACATGAGCTCAAGGTCTTCGTCTATCCGCTGCGCCAGCAGCAGGGCAATCTGACGACGGTCGAGAATCTCGAAGTCGCTCCGGAACTGCGCAAACTTTACGGCTACCTCGCGGACCGCGGCAGCTTCGCCCAACTCGACAATTTCAATCCCGAGTACCTCCACATCTTTTCGCGCGACGTGCTCAAGCGCATCGCCGCCAACGACGAGACCTGGGAGCAAATGGTGCCGCCGGAAGTCGCGGAGATGATCAAAAAACGCGGATTCTTCGGCTACTCCAAGCAGCGCGCGGAATAGCCGCATCGGCCCGTGGCATTCCTCGATTTTCACTTCTTCTCCGAGACGCTGGGCCTCTCCTGCGCCGCGCACGTCCTGATTCCCCAGGCGACGACGCGGCAGATCGGCATGGCGGGCGGCGCGACGCGGGCGAAATACCCGACGCTCTATCTGCTCCACGGGCTCTCCGACGATCACACGATCTGGATGCGGCGGACTTCCATCGAGCGCTACGCCGCGGCGAAAAACCTCGCGGTCGTGATGCCTTCGGTTGGGCGCAGCTTTTACCAGGACATGGCGAGCGGACCGAAATACTGGACGTTCCTGAGCGAGGAATTGCCGGCGCTCTGTCAGCAGTTTTTCCCGCTGAGCGCGGCGCGCGAAGACACCTTTGCCGCGGGGCTCTCGATGGGCGGCTACGGGGCGCTGCGTCTGGCGCTCGCGCGGCCGGAACGGTTCGCGGCGGGGGCGAGTCTCAGCGGCGCGCTGGATGTCGAGAAGCGACTCCGCGAAGCGGGAAAGCCCAAGTCGCGCATCGACCTCACCGAGTGGACGAGCATCTTCGGCCCGAAGCTCAAGGCGCCGGATGACGCGAACCTCTGGCGCCTCGCGTCGAAGGTCGTCGCGAGCCCGCAGAAGCCGACGCTCTTCGTTGCCTGCGGAGCCGAGGATGAATTGCTGGCCGACTCGCAGACCTTTCGCCAGCACCTCGACTCAATCCACTATCCCGTGACCTACAGCGAAGGTCCGGGCGCCCACGAGTGGGGATACTGGGACGCGCAAATCCAGCGGGTGCTCGACTGGCTGCCGCTGCGCTGAGCGACCGCCGCATTTCTTCCTCAACTTTTCCCGCTCCCGCGGGTTCACTTTTCACCATGAAACTCCGCACCCTCCTCACCACCCTTCTCGCTGCCGCCAGCTTCACCCTCATCGCCCAGGCCGAACCCCTCGCCGTCGGCGCGGCCGCCCCGGATATTTCCGGCGTCGATCAGGACGGCAAGACCGTGAACTTCAAGGACGTCTACGCCAAGGGCGCGACGCTCGTTTATTTCTACCCGAAGGCCGACACCGGCGGCTGCACCAAGCAGGGCTGCTCGATCCGCGACTCGTGGACCGATCTCAAGGGCAAGAACATCCAGGTGCTCGGCGTGAGCATCGATCCCGTCGATGCGCAGAAGAAATTCGCCGAGAAAAATCAGTTCCCGTTCACGCTCATCGCCGACGCTGATGGCAAGGTCGCCGCGGCTTTCCAGGTGGACATGCGCGGCAAGGTGACGTCGCGCCAGTCGTTCCTGATCAAGGACGGCAAGGTCGTCTGGAACATGCTCAAGGCGACGACCGAGACGCATGCCAAGGACGTGCTCGCGGCCTACGAAGCGCTCGGCAAGTAAGCTCAAGCTCCATTTTCCAGCGCGCGCTCCGCAAGGGGCGCGCGCTTTTTCGTATCGCGACCGGCGACTAAAAGACCATCGGCTGACCTTCGGTCATGACCGACACCCGATCGACCAAGCCATGCTCGCGAGCGCAATTGAGCAGGCGCTCGGGCGGCTCGTGGAGCGGCTCGTAGCTCAGCCGGAAAGTGCCGTAGTGCATCGGCACCATCCGCTGCGCACCGAGGTCGATAAACGCGCGCACGGCTTCCTCGGGGTTCATGTGAACGTCGCGCCCGGTCGGCGGGTCGTAGGCGCCGATCGGCAGGAGTGCCACATCGATCGCATGCCGCTGGCCGATTTCCTTGAAGCCGTCGAAGTAAGCCGTATCGCCGCAGTGAAAGATCGAGCGCCCACCGACTTCGATGACGAAGCCGCCGAAGCCGCGATGCGAATCGTGCAGCATCCGGGCGCCCCAGTGGTGGCAGGGCGTGAGCGTAATCTTGATCGGCCCTTGCGCGTAGGATTCCCAGTAGTGCAACTCGTGGACGCTGCGAAAACCGAGATCGTGGACGAGGTTTCCCACCTCGAACGGCACGACGATCGGCTGATTGGCTGCGACTTCCCGGAGCGTCTTGCGATCGAGGTGATCGAAGTGCGCGTGCGTGACGAGCACCATGTCGATGTCGGGCAATTCGTGGAGATGCAGGCCGGGATGTTTGATCCGCTTGATGACCTTCAGCCACTTCGCCCAGTTCGGGTCGATGAGCAGGTTGTGCTCGTGCGTCTGTACGAGAAAGGAGGCGTGCCCGATCCAGGTGATGCCGATTTCGCCCGGCTGCAGCGCCGGGAAAACCGGCGGCGCTTCCCGCTTGGAGCGCCGCGCAAAGAGCGACGGGATGAGTACTTCGGTGAGGAAGTTCCGCTTCTGCCAGCCGTTCTTCGGCTTCAACCCGACCTTCCGCGCCGGCGTTTCGCCTTTCGTGCTCGCAGCTCCATTCGCCTGCTCAGATTTCTGGATTGCCGCTTTGGGTTTGCGGAGGCGTTGAAACGGATTGGCCACGGGCGCAAAGAGTAAGCGGCACAGGACAGCGACGCAAAGATTTCATGCGCTTGCCAGCCGCTGGCGTGCCACCGGAAGATACGCCCATGACCAAGGACGAACTCCGCCGCGAGATGCGCCGCCGCTTGCGCACCCTCGGCGACACGCGGGCGGAGAAATCCCGCGCCATCGTCGAGACGGTCGCGGCGCATCCGGATTTCCTGCGGAGCGACCGAGTCGCGCTCTTTGCCCCGCTGCCGAGCGAGCCCGATATCGAGGGGCTTTGGGCGAAAGGAGCGCGCGGGTTCTGCTATCCGCGCGTGACCGGCGAGACGATCGAGTTTTTCGATGTGCCCAAGCTCGCCGCACTCACGCCTGCCGCTTGGAATCCAACCGTTCGCGAGCCCGCGTTTGAGGACGCGCGCATCATCTCTCCCGACGAGATCGAGTTGATCCTCGTTCCCGGCCTCGCCTTCACTCGGGACGGTCAACGACTCGGCCGCGGTGGAGGATTCTACGATCGCTTCCTCTCCCGACTGCCCGGATCGACCTGCAAACTCGGCGTCTGCTTCGATCAGCAAATCGTCGCATCGCTCCCGGCGGAAGCACACGACCAACTCGTCGATGCCGTAGCGACCGAAAGCGGCCTGATCTCGCGCTAGGCCGAAGTCACCGGCGCCCGCATTTCAAACTGCGGGATGCGGGTGAAGACCATCTCGCCAGTGTCGGTCACGCCAAAGAACGCGCCCTCCGCGACGCTGTCGGAGCCGATCGTGTGGTAGCTGTTGTAGGTGAATTGCTGGCCCGGCTGGAGGTGCGGAAATTTCCCCACGACGCCATCTCCTTCCACCACGACACGATGGCCCTCGGCGTCCGCCACGACCCATTTGCGCCCGCGGATCGTCACCTCGGTCTCCGAGTCGTTGTGGATCGTGATGAAATAAACAAACGGATGCGGGCGCTCGGGCGGGGCTTCGAGATGCGGGACGTGAAGCACGCGATCCACGGTGACGTGGAGGCCGGCGAGTTCGGTGAGCACGGACATTGGGGATTGCTGATTTCCGATTTCTGATTGCTGATTGGGGAGAAAGCCAACGCCTCTCTCAGTCACAAAGCAGCAATCAGCAAACAGCAATTTCATGACTCTCCCCGTCGCCCTCAGCATCGCCGGCTCAGACAATAGCGCCGGCGCGGGTGCGCAGGCCGATCTCAAAACAATGTCCGCGCTCGGTGTCTACGGCGTCACCGCGATCACCTGCGTGGTCGCGGAAGTGCCGGGCAAAGTCAGCGCGATCCAGGCGATCGAGCCGCAAATCGTCGCCGAGCAGATTCGGCTGCTTTTCGAGGCTTTCCCGATCGGCGCGCTCAAGACCGGGATGCTGTATTCCGTGGAGATCATCGAGGCGGTCTGCGCGACGCTTGAGGAGTGCTTCGCGAAAACCGGGCGGCGTGTGCCGGTGGTCATTGATCCCGTGATGGTCGCGACGAGTGGTGATCCGCTGCTCCAGCAGGACGCGGTCGCGCTGTATCGCGAGAAGCTCTTCCCGCTCGCGACGGTCGTGACGCCCAACCTCGATGAAGTCCGCACGCTGCTCGGTCGCACGATCCACGATCTCGACGGCATGCGCGTCGCGGGCACGGAACTCAGCGCGCAATTCGGGAGGGCGTTTCTGATCAAAGGCGGGCACCTGCGCCTCGACCCGGCGATCGATCTGCTCTGCGAGCCGGGCGGTGCGGTGCATGAATTTTCCGCACCGTGGATCGAGGGCGTCTCGACCCACGGAACCGGCTGCAGCTACGCCGCGGCCATCGCCGCTGGTTTGGCAAAAGGTCTCGCGCTGCCCGAAGCCGTGGCGGCGGCGAAGCGGTTCCTGGCGAACGCGGTTGCGCAGTTCCTCCGCTGGGAAATGCCGGGCGGCCCGACCGACGCGCTGCACCACTTCGCGCGACCGCACGAACTTTAGCGGGGAGTCCGTTGCGTAAAGCGCAGCGGTTCTCTACGCTCCGCGCTCTTTCGCATGAAAATCCTCGTCCTCGGCAGCGGCGGGCGCGAACACGCGCTCGTCTGGAAACTCCAGCAATCGCCTCGCGTCAGCGCCCTTTATTGCGCGCCCGGCAACGCCGGCACCGCGCAACTCGCGACCAATGTTCCGATCAAAATCACCGAACAGGAAAAGCTCGTCGCCTTTGCCAAGGCAGAAGGCATCGACCTCACGGTGGTCGGCCCGGACGACGCGCTGGCCGCGGGGATCGTCGATCTCTTTCAGCAAAACGGGCTGCGCATTTTCGGCCCGACGCAGAGCGCCGCGCGGCTCGAATCATCGAAGGTCTTCGCGAAGGAATTCATGCAACGCCACGGCCTCCCGACTGCCGATTCGGGAAGTTTTTCCGACAGCGCGGCGGCGCAGGAATTTTGCCGCAAGGCCAGCTACCCGCTCGTCGTAAAGGCCGACGGGCTCGCGCTCGGCAAGGGCGTGATCATCGCGCAGAACGTCGAGGAAGCGACGCAGGCGGTGCATGAGATCATGGATCTGCGGAAGTTTGGCGCGGCTGGTGAACGCGTGCTCATCGAGGAATTTCTCGTCGGCGAGGAGTGCTCGATCCATGCGCTGGTCGATGGGCAGAGCTATCTGCTTTTTCCCGGCGCGCAGGATCACAAGCGGGCGCTCGATGGCGACGAGGGCTTGAACACCGGCGGCATGGGCACGTTCAGCCCGCCGTCGAAATTGCTCACGCCCGAGATGGAAGAGCGCGTGCGCCGCGAGGTGCTCGATCCCTTCATCGCCGGCCTGCATCGTGACGGACTCGACTATCGCGGCATGCTTTTCCCAGGCCTGATGATCACGGCCGACGGGCCGAAGCTGCTGGAGTTCAACTGCCGCTTAGGCGACCCGGAAACGCAGGTTCTGCTCACGCGGCTGGAGAGCGATCTCGTGGATTTGCTCGAGGCCACGATGGATGGTCGGCTCGCGGAGGTCGCGGTGAAGTGGAATCCGCAGGCTGCGGTTTGCGTGGTGCTGGCGTCGGGCGGTTATCCCGGCGACTACGCGACGGGCAAACCAATCAGCGGGCTCTCTCGCCAGGCGGCTGGCGTGACCGTCTTCCACGCCGGGACGCGCTCGGAGAATGGGCAGGTGGTGACTTCCGGCGGACGCGTGCTCGGCGTCACCGCGCTGGCTGACGACCTCGGCGCCGCGCGCACCCGCGCCTACGCAGCGGTCGCGACGATCGACTTCGAGGCAAAGCACTTCCGGCGCGATATTGCAGTGAAGGGCCTGCGCACCTAGCTTCCGCCCATCGTATGAAATCCCCTGTGGCCTCCGCGCTGGCGGCACTCCTCCTCACCTCGCTGGCCAGAGCCGCCGACGAACCTGCCGACACTCCCAAGAAGCCCGCCCCGGAGACGACCACTCGCCAGGCGGTCGATGCCTTGAGCGAAGCGGAACTGGATCAGGTGATCCAGTTTTTGAAGGACAACTTCATCAATCCCGCGGCGCTGGACGACGCAGCGCTGAAGCGGGCGACGGTGCAGGGCGTGCTCGATCGCATCGCCCCAGGAGCCTCGCTCTTTCACGCGCCCACGACTGCCGATGCCGGCGCGAGTTCCTTCCGCGCGGAGATTCTCGACAACCGCATCGGCTACATCCGGCTCGGTTCGATCACGCCCGGGAACGTCGCCGAACTCGATGCGGCCCTGGTCCGCTTCACCGGCAGCAAGCTCAACTCCGTAGTGCTCGACTTGCGCGCGACGCCGCCGGGGAGCGAGTTCGAACAAACCGCCGAGGTCTGCAAACGCTTCTGCCCAAAGGGCAAGGTGCTCTTCTCGGTCAAGAAGCCGAACATCAAGCAGGAGCAGATTCTTACCTCGAAAGAAGATCCGAAGTATCGCGGCATCCTCGTGGTACTCGTGGATGGCGACACGGCGGGCAATGCGGAAGTCGTCGCTGCCGTGCTGCGGACGCACGTGAATGCGCTCGTCATCGGCCAGCAGACCAAGGGCGAGGCCGTGGAGTTTGCTGACTTCCCGCTCGCGACGGGCAAGCTGCTCCGCGTGGCCGTGGCGGAGGTGGCGCTGCCGGAAAATGTCAGCGTCTTCCCCGGCGGCGTAAAACCGGACCTGCCGGTCGATGTGACGCAGGAGGACACCGACAAATTGCTGAAGCTCGAGTTGGAGAAGGGCGTGGGCGAATTCGTCTTTGAGACCGAGCGGCCGCGAATGAACGAGGCGGCGCTGGTCGCCGGGACCAACCCGGAACTCGACGCCGCGCAAGCTGCGCAGAAAGCGAAGGGCGAAAAGCCGAAGCCGGTCCTGCGCGATGCGGTGTTGCAGCGCGCCGTGGATTTCATCACGACGATCGCGATCTACGAGCGGAAGCCGGGAGCAAAATAAAAAAGCGCGGCCCGGCAAACCGGACCGCGCTTGAGATTGATCTGAATACGATTCGGGCTGGGCGCTTAGTAGCGGCCACCACGGTCGCCGCGATCGCCACCACGGCCACCGCCACCTCCGCCACCTCCGCCACCTCCGCCACCTCCGCCGCCACCTCCGTAACCGCCGCGGCCACCACCACCGCCGCCGTAGCCACCACGGCCACCACCACCGCCCCCCCCACCACCGCCGCCCCGAAAACCACCACCACCACCACCACCACCACCGCCACCGCCGCCACCGCGATCTTCGCGCGGACGCGCTTCATTCACGGTGAGGTTGCGTCCGTCCATCGGCTTGCCGTGGAACTGCGTGATGGCGTTTTGCGCATCGCCATCCGTCGCCATGGTGACGAACGCGAAGCCGCGCGATTTGCCGGTGAATTTGTCCTGGACGAGCATCACTTCAGTGACCGCACCCGCCTGCGCGAAAAAATCCTGCAGATCGGTTTCGGTCGCGTTGAACGAGAGGTTGCCCACGTAGAGTTTGTTACCCATGTGATTTATTTGGTCAGTTGGCCTGAGCGCGGTCTTCGGTGACGGTTCCCGGTCATCGGTTTCAAGTCGTCACTGAAGTTACTCAACTGACAATCTCCCCAACTCCGAGGGCTGTGCTTAGGTATGTTTCTTCGCCCGCACATTATGAAACGGCACCGAGAAGCAAAGGGAATTTTCGGTGCCATTTATGCTGAGCTGGCGGTTGATTTTCGCCGGCTTCCAACGAAAATTCGGCCCGCCGTGCATCGCTTCATTTTTCCACTCCTCCTCATTCTCGCGATCTGCGCCACCAGCGTGGCCCAGGAAAAGAAACGCTTTCTCCTCTATGCCACGTTTCTCGAAGGAACCCCCGTGCAACTAGCCGACGGGGCCAAGTGGGCGATGGACAAAGGCGATACTTTTCCCGTGACGATGTTCAAGGACCAGCAGACCAAGGTGATCCTGCAGCTTGCCGGCACCAGTTTCATGACCGAGACATCGCGGGTGAAGATCACCGAAGAAAAGGACGTGACGCCCGAGCAACTCGCGACTTACCGGACCAACGTGCAGAATTACATCAATAGCCGGTCGGAAAAAATGAAGACCGAGCTGGCGAAATGACCACGGCGCTCAAGCTCTACGTCAAGGTCTGGTGCCCGTGGTGCGTGATGGCGCGCGAGTGGCTCGACGGACGCGGTTATCAATACACGCTGATCGACGTGGAGAAGACGCGCGCCGACTACGACGAGATGATCCGCCTCTCGGGCCAGCGCCGCACGCCGACACTCGTCACCGGCGAGGGATTGGTGCTCCCGGACTTCGGCCCCGAGGAACTTGATGTTTTCCTGAAAAAGAACAGCATCAGCCCCTGATGCTCTCCGACCTGCTGCTGATCCTCGCCGTGGCTATCCTTAGCCTCGCGCTCCGCAGCTTTTATCACCCGATGCTGCGCAAGCTCGGCGCCTTTGGCGTGCTCTGCACGTCGTTCGTCGCGGGTTGGAAATTGAGCGGCTACTGGCAGGTCGGTCTGTTCTGCGCCTCGAGCTGGCTGCTGCTACCTTGGCTGGAAATCCTCACGCGCGTCCGCCGCCTCACGTTGCCACTGGAAAAAAACCTCCGGCACAAGTCGCCTCCGAATTCGGAAACCTTCCCCGCACTGGAAGAAATCACGCAGGAGATCGAGGCCGAGCAATTCGAGCACGTGGATGACGCCGGTTGGGACTGGGAGGACTACGCGCAGTTTTTCCGGCTCTCCTACAAACCCAGCGAGAGGACCCAAACCGCGATCTGCCTCATCGACCAAAACGACGTCGCGTTCTTCTACCTGAGCATCTCGTCGCGGGCGAAAGACGGGACGATCTGGACGACTTGGAATTACCCCTTCAGCTACAGCCTGAAGCTTGTCCCGCAGTGGCGCGTGAACCGTCAGCGGGGCGACCAAACGTTTCTACAAATGTACGAAAGCCACCGGCAGTTCCTGAACGAGAACCGCGTGCGCATGGAGGATCTCGCCGAACTCGACCCGGACACGATCCAGCACGAAATCCAGAAAGATCTCCGGGCCCAGATCACGCACAACATCGCCGCGGGCGTGCTGAAGCAAAACGCCGCGGGCGAGATCCGCTACTCCTGGCGGGGGATGGTTTTCATCTGGCTCCAGTTTCTGCGCGACCTCGTGCGACTTTCCTAACGCGCCTCGCCGCCGGGATGCGGCGCTATTTCAACACCGCGTTCCACTTGTCGAGATTCGCCTTCTGCGCGGCGAACAACTCGTCGGTGGAATCGAGCACCTCGATGCTCTCGATCTTGTCGCCCTGCGCGATCGCGTTAATGACATCCTGGCCCTTGGTCACTTCGCCGAAGACCGCGTGCTTGCCATCGAGCCAGGGGCAAGGCACGTGCGTGAGGAAAAACTGGCTGCCGTTCGTGCCGGGGCCGGCATTGGCCATCGAGAAAAGGCCGGGCTTGGTGTGCTTGAGCGACGGGTGGATTTCGTCGGCAAAACGGTAGCCGGGCCCGCCCGAGCCAGTGCCCGTAGGGTCGCCGCCCTGGACCATGAAGTCCTTGATCACGCGGTGAAACTTCACGCCGTTGTAAAAACCACGCTTGGCAAGGTTCAGGAAATTGGCGGCGGTGATCGGCACCTTGGAGGCGAAGAGCGTGCCTTCGATGTTGCCGCGGGAAGTTTTCAGGATGAGGCGAATGTCTGACATAGGGGCGGTGACGATGCGGGCGAGGTCGCACGTTGGCAACCGATTTTCCCGCTTGTTCGGGCGAACACTGTCTGGCAAAACAGCGACCGTTGGTCTTTGGAGAACGCCTCATGCCCGGATCCATCATCGAGCTCATCCTGCGACACGACGCCGTCGAACTGGCCCGCGTGAATCTTCCCGCTGGCGAGTATGTCATCGGTCGCAGCCAGGACGCTCAGATTTTCGTCAATACCCCCCTCATCTCGCGCCTGCACGCGCGGCTCATCATCGATCACGACTCCATCGTCATCGAAGACCTCGGCAGTTCCAACGGCACGTTCGTCGCCGACTTGCCGATCGAGCAGCCCACCTACCTTTCGCCCGAACATGAGGTGCGACTCGGCGATATCGTCCTCGAGATTCGCCGCCAGCGCTCCCTCTCGCAGAGCGCCCCCACGCAGTCGCCGAAGCGCGACGTCATCCGCCGCCTGCTGCCCGACGAACTCCTCGCCGCCAAGCGCCACACCGTCGGCAAGGTCGTCGCGAAAGGCGGCATGGGCGCGATTCTCGACGCGCAGCAGACCGCCACGAAGCGCAACGTGGCCATGAAAGTGATGCTCGAGACGGCGGATGAGGGCGACGTGCTCCGCTTTATCGAAGAGGCCCAGGTCACGGCGCAGCTCGAGCACCCGAACATCGTCCCCGTCCATGAACTCGGTGTCGATGAGCAGGACCAGCTTTTCTACACCATGAAAATGGTGCGCGGCATCACGCTGAAAAAGATTCTCGAACTGCTCCGGAATGGCGTCGCCGGCACGGTCAAAAAGTATCAACTCCCAGCGCTGCTCACCGTCTTCCAAAAGGCCTGCGATGCGATCGCTTTCGCCCACAGCAAAGGCGTCATCCATCGCGACCTAAAGCCCGACAACATCATGATTGGCGACTTCGGTGAAGTGCTCGTCATGGACTGGGGCCTCGCCAAAGTCATCGGCAAAAAGGAAGGAGCTCCCCAGCACATGCGCACCATGGTGATGAGCGCCCGCGCCGCGGAGGCGGATTTCGGCAATACCCTCGCCGGCACCATCATGGGCACGCCCTACTACATGGCTCCGGAGCAGGCTCGCGGCGAAGTCGAGACGCTCGATGCGCGCGCCGATATCTACGCCTTGGGCGCGATCCTTTTTGAGCTGCTCTACCTGCGTCACCCGGTCACGGGCGAATCACTCGAGGTGGTTCTCGAAAACGTCCGCCAGGGCGTCATCGACTGGCCCAATCCGCGGCAGAGCATCCGGCAGAAAGAGCCCAGCCACCTGCCCGGTGGACGCGCTCCCGATTCCCTCCTCGCCGTGTGTCGCAAGGCGCTGGCGCTTGATCCCGACGAGCGTTACGCCCGGGTCGATGAATTTCAGGCCGACCTCGAGGCCTACCAGCACGGCTTCGCGACCAGCGCCGAGAAAACGAGCCCGCTCAAGAATTTCTGGCTGCTTGTCCAACGGCGGAAAATCGAATCGATCGCCGCGGCTCTCGTCTTCATCGCGGTCACCGGTTTCGGAACGCAGGCCGTGATCGCCGGGCGCCAGGCCGCGCGTGCCCTCGCCGATCTGAAGAGCAACGCTCCATCGCTGCTGCAACTCGCGGAGAGCGAGGCGCTCGTCCAGAAATTCGACAGCGCGCTCCTCAACGCCAGCGCCGCTCTCAAGCTCGACCCGCAGCTTCACGCCGCACGCTGGCGGCAGGCGTGGATTCACCTCGGTCTCGGGAAATGGAACGAAGCCGCCGAGGCGCTGCGCGACGCCGCCCAGCGGGATAGCGGGAAGCGCTTCCTCGCCAATGGCATCCTCCCGGTCGCCGAGCGGCTGGCCGCCACGGCGCCACGCGATGGGCAGGCGGCCACGCCCGACGAGGCCATAGTCATCCGCTACCTGGAAAACGTCGGCGCGGCCGGCGAGGTGACGAAATTCACCAGCCGCTTTGCGAGCGACGCCGAAAAGCGCCGGCAGGTCGTCGTCAGCCGTCTGGAAAAAACCCTCGGCAAAGGCGCTTTTTCCACCGAGCTCTTCGGACCGTTCAAGTGGGTGGCGGCCCGCGGTTTCAATCGAGCCCTGACCAGCGCCGACGCTTTGCGCGGTCTGCCGTTGGATGTCGTCTCCATCGAAGGTACGAAGATCACCGACCTTTCTCCCCTTCAAGGCATCGCGCTCAAGGACCTCAACATCAACGTCACCACCGTCACCGACCTTGCTCCGCTGCACGGCATGCCGCTCGCAACCCTGCGCATGAACGGCACCAAGATCACTGATCTCTCCCCACTCACCGGCGCACCGCTTTCCGTTTTCTCCGCCGACACCACTGGCCCCGCCGGCCCGCTGAGTGACCTCACGCCATTGAACGGCGCGCCCTTAAAGGAACTGCGCATCGGCAACAGCAACGTCTACGAACTTCCCGACCTGAGCAAAGCGCCACTCGAAATCCTGAATGCTGGCGGCAGTAAGCTGACCTCGATCGAAAACCTGCGCGGCAAGCCAGTGCGCGATGTCTCCCTCGGCGGCACCAGCGTCCGCGATCTCACCCCGCTGACCGGCACGCCGCTCGCCCGGCTCAGTCTCGAAACCAGTTTATGCGGCGATTTCTCACCGCTCCGCGGCTGCCCCCTCGAAGTCCTCTCCATCAATTACTACAAGGGGACTGACCTCACGACCCTGCGCGGCTTGCCCATCAAGTCGCTCGATGTCTATGAAACCCGCGGGGTCAAAGACTGGACCTTCCTCCTCGATCTGCCGCAGCTCGAACGCATCCGCTGCAGCAAGATCGCACCACTCATGGAAGTCGTGCGGCGCCACCCCACCCTGCTCCACATCGACTGCTCACTCTTCTCAGGGGAACCCACTGGCTCCCGCCCGGTCGTCGAATTTTGGGCCGCGTTCGACGAGCATACTGCAGGCGCGGCGAAATAATCCTGAACCAAATTCCAAGCTGCGAGTCGTCGCGCTTCGGGGCGAGTGCCCCGCTTCCGAAATTTTTCCGCGTGACAGTCCGCGGGCGCTACCGAACCTTTCGCGCATGAAGAAACCCCTTTTCACTTTCCTCCTCGCCGCCGCCCTCGGCTCCATCGCTCTCGCTTCCGCCAATGCCGCCGACAAGGAAGTCGCCGTCATCAAAACTTCGCAGGGCGAATTGGTTGTCGAGTTCTGGCCCGACATCGCACCGAAGACGGTCGAAAATTTCCTCACGCTCGCGAAGAAGGGCTTCTACGACGGCACCGCATTTCATCGCATCATCGACGGCTTCATGATCCAAGGCGGCGATCCGCTCACCAAGGACCCGAGCCAGGAAGCGCGCTGGGGCACGGGCAGCCCGGGCTATCGCATCAAGGCGGAGTTCAATCCGAAGAATCATGAGTTCGGCGTCCTCTCGATGGCGCGCGGCGGCGATCCGGATTCCGCGGGCAGCCAGTTCTTCATCTGTCTCGGCCCGGTGCCGCAGCTCGACGGCAAATACACCGCCTTCGGCAAGCTCATCAAAGGCGATGACGTTTTGAAGAAGCTCGGCAAGACAGCGGTCGGCCCGAGCGGCGGTGGCGAACCCAGTAAGCCGCTCAGCCGCGTCGCGCTCGAGAGCGTGAAGATCGTTCCCGCCGACTCGATCAAGTAAATCGGGGTTCCGGTTCCGGCGGATTTCGCGAATTGCATTCGCGACCGCGCGACACACACTTTTCACCCAACGACGCTTCGCTCCCGCGACGCGTGGCGCATCATCCACCTCGCATGCCGTCTTCCAAAGTCACCCTCGCTCTCGTCCAGATGCGCTGCTCCGCCGAGCCGCGCGAAAATCTCGCCAAAGCCCTCGCCAAAACCGCGGAGGCGGCTGATCGCGGCGCGCAGATCGTCTGCCTGCAGGAGCTCTTCACCTCGCAATACTTCTGCCAGGTCGAGGATCACAAATACTTCCAGCTCGCCGAGAAAATCCCCGGGCCGAGCACCGAAGCGCTCTGCAAGCTGGCCAAGGAACGCGGCATCGTGATCATCGCCTCGCTTTTTGAGAAGCGCTCCGCGGGTCTCTATCACAATACCGCCGCGATCATCGACGCCGACGGCGCCTACCTCGGCAAATACCGGAAGATGCACATCCCGGACGACCCGCTCTTTTTGGAAAAGTTCTACTTCACGCCCGGCGACCTCGGCTTCCGCGCCTGGCAGACGCGCTACGCGAAAATCGGCGTCTGCGTCTGCTGGGACCAGTGGTACCCCGAGTCCGCGCGCCTCACCGCGCTCGCCGGCGCGCAGATTCTCTTTTTCCCGACGGCCATCGGCTGGCACCCCGGGGAGAAAGGGGAATACGGCAAGCGGCAGCACGATTCGTGGGAGACGATCCAGCGCTCGCACGCCATCGCCAATGGCTGTTACGTCGCCGTGCCAAATCGCGTCGGCCACGAGGCGCCCGATGGCGGCGCGGGCATTGAGTTTTGGGGGCAAAGTTTCGTCGCCGATCCCTCCGGACAGATCGTGGCGAAGGCTTCGGTGTCCGAGGAGGAGATCCTGATCGTGGAAGCAGATCTCGACGCGCTCGATACCCAGCGCACGCACTGGCCTTTTTTCCGCGACCGCCGCATCGACGCTTACGGTGACATCCAAAAGCGATTCATCGACTGACCTATGAGCGCCCCCACCGATAATCTCGCCGATACCGCCACGCCCACGCCTGCGGCGCTCGGCTACCACATGCCCGCCGAATGGGAGCCGCACGAGGCCACGTGGCTTTCGTGGCCGCGACCCGAGGGCATCAGCTTTCCCGAGTCCTACGAAAAGGTCGTGCCCACTCTTGCGAAGATGGTCCACGCCCTCGCCGGCTCGGAGAAAGTCCACATCAACGTGTGCGACGCCGATCACGAGGCGCTCGCGCGCAAGCAGCTCGCCAAGGCCCACGCCAAGATCGACCACGTCACATTCTTCCACATCCCGATGAATGAGCCGTGGTGCCGCGACCACGGCCCGATCTACATCACACGGCCCGAGGAGCCGCGCATGGCGATCGTGGACTGGGATTACAACGCGTGGGGCTGGAAATATCCGCCGTTTGATTTCGACGACGACGTGCCGAAGCGCATCGCGGAAAAGCAGAACCTGCCGATCTACTTTCCGAAGATGGTCCTCGAAGGTGGCTCCATCGAAGTGAACGGCGCTGGGACGCTCCTCACCACGAAGTCGTGCCTGCTCAATCCCAACCGCAACCCGGACCTCACCCAAAAGGACATCGAGCAGCGCATGCGCGACTACCTCGGCGTAAAAAACATCCTCTGGCTCGGCGACGGCATCGAGGGTGACGACACCGATGGCCACGTCGATGACCTCACGCGTTTCGTCAGCCGCACGATGGTCGTTACCGTCGTGGAGGAAGATGAACACGACCCCAATCACGAGTCGCTGCAGGCAAATCTCGAAGCACTGCAAGCGATGGAAGCCGAGGACGGCACGCCACTGGACGTCATCAAGATGCCGATGCCGCGGAAGATCGTGCGCGACGGCCAGCGCCTGCCCGCGAGCTACGCGAACTTTTACATCGGCAACAAAGTCGTGCTCCTGCCCGTCTTCGCCGACACCCACGACAAGTGGGCCGTGGCGGTTTTGCAGAAGGCGTTTCCGAAGCGGAAGATCGTCCCGATCGACTGTCGGGAATTGATCTGGGGCCTCGGCGCGTTCCATTGTCTCACCCAGCAACAACCCCGCCTCCCATGAACCGACACCTTCTCGCGACCGTCCTGGCCACCGCGATCATCGCGCCCGCCTTCGCCGCCCCGCTCGAACCCCTGATCGACCCGGCCAGCATTTGGACCAAGCAGAAGGAACCGTTCATGACTTCGGCCAAGCCCCTGGGCTTTGAGTGGACCTCCGCCGCGCAGGATTCCGCGCGAGCCGCGGTCAAGGACATGACCTTCCACGGTCTGCCGGTCGTGGAGACCATCGTGCGCTTTGAAGGCGAGACGCCGCAGGAAGTGACCGTGGTGCTTTACGCCCGCGGCGATGTCGGCGACTGGACTGAGCTGAAGTTCGACGGCCTCGTGCGCACCGCCGCGGAGACGCTCAACAAAGCGACCAGCGCGAAATTCCTCGTCCGCGGCAAAGACCCGACGAGCGCGGTGAAAGCCGACGGCCTGCTGTGGACCACGGACACCGCGCGCTACGTGCTGGAGTACAGCAAGACCAAGGAAGTGAAGACGCGCGGCATTCCCTTCCGCGCGGAATTCGTCCGACTCGAGATTCTCCCCCCGGAGAAAAAGCAGGGCCTGCTCGCCGCGGCGATGAGCGGCTCGAAGACCAAGTTTTCCGGCGCCGCGCACGTCAAGAAAGATACCGCCAGCGGCGATGTGTGGATCGCCGATGTGCCGATGGTGGACCAGGGACAAAAGGGATATTGCGTCGTCGCTTCCGCCGAGCGCGTCATGCGCTACTACGGCAACTCCGTCGACCAGCAGGAACTCGCGCAGGTCGCCAATACCTCGACCTCCGGCGGCACCAGTTCCACCGCGATGTTCGATGCGCTGAAAAAACTCAGCGCCCGGCTCAAGGTGCGCGTCCGCGAAGTGGAGAAGAACGACATCAAGGACATCTTGAAACTGATGGCCGACTACAACCGCGCCGCGAAGAAAGCCAATGCCCCGCTCATCCCGGACCAGGGCAACATGATCGACGTCGGCGAAGTTTACAGCGTGATGGACACCAGCGTGCTCAAGGAAATCCGCACGAAGAACAAATCCGATCTCGGTCGCTTTCAGCGCACCGTGCAGGCGCACATCGAGGAGGGAACGCCGCTGCTCTGGACCGTGATGCTTGGCAAAATTCCCGAGAAGGGCATTCCGCAGAATGCGGGCGGCCACATGCGCCTGATCATCGGCTACAACCTCAAGACCGAGGAGATTCTCTATTCCGACTCATGGGGCGCGGGCCACGAGCTGAAACGCATGCCCGCCGCGGACGCCTGGACGATGACGACGGGCGCGATGTCGATCGAGCCCCAGTAAATTCGGGTCAAAGCCGCGGAACGATCTTCAAGCGCCACACCGGCTTGGAGAGCGTCTGGTCCGCGGTGTATTCGAAAAGCTTGCTGACCGGGAAAAGCAGCACGCCCGGCAACCCTTGGGCATTGATCCGCATGTCGAAGTCCATCTTGTCATCGACGAAGAACAGCTTGCCGCCGCCGATCATGCTGAAGCCGTTCCCCTGCACCACGAAGTCATCGGTCGCGATCACGCCTTGGGTGATCGAAAAAGTCGCCGAGGCCTGCCGCGCCACATCGTGACCCATCCCCGGCACGATGGTGTCGAGAATGCCGGAGAGCGGTCCGAGAAACGGAATGGCGAAGATGTTGCCGTCCTCGATCCGAACCTCGCCGCGCCCCTCCATCGTTCGCGCTTCATCTCCCCGACCGCTGAATTCGTAGCGACCATTGAGTCGGCCCTTCGAAGTTTCGTAGTCGAAGTAGAGCTTGGTCAGGCTGGCGAACTCCACGTTCTGCAACGCCAGGTTCGCGGTGTGCCCCGGCTTTTCCGGCAGGAGCGAAACGTCGGCCTGGCCTTTGAGCGACCCGCCAAAGATCGTCGCGGACAGATCGGTGATCTTGAGCCGGTCACTCGTGAAGAGCAGTTTGCCGCTGACCTGCGACGCACTCAGATTCTTCCGCAGAAAGGTGTAATCCATTCCCGCGGGCGCAGCGACCTCGATGGCCAGTCGCGTAGTTTTCCCGCGATTTAAGTGAACCAGTCCATCGATGAGCAGATTCGGCGGCTGCTTCGGGAAACGATACGGCAGCAGATCCTTCACGAGGCGCGGGTCGATCCACATCGCTACCTCCGGCGGATTCACGCGCGCCCGGATTTTTTCGAGCCGCACCTCGTTGCGCCGGAAATCGAAATGGATCGCCCCACTGCCCTCGCCCTCCGCGCGCTGCACGCGAAACGGCGCGAGCGAAAGCACGCGGTTTTCGTAGCGGAAATGGGCCGTCAGGCTTTCCGCCGTCACCGCGCGAAAACTGCCCGCCCCCAGCTTCGCATCTCCATCCACGGTCAGCGCCTCGAACGTCGGCTCTTTGCCCCGCGCGCTCAGGGAAATCTCCGGCGGCTTGGCGAACTCGAACTGCGCGAGCGCCTCGGCCACAGGCCCGGAAACCAACGTCCGCAAGGCTTTCGGATTGATCGTGCTCCTGGCCTGCGCGCGGAAATCACCCGGCAGCCGCATGGCGTCGCCGGTCAATGTCTCCTGCCCATTGCGCGTCACCTCCACATCCCGCACGCTCCAGCGCGCGCCGTCCCAGGAAAAATCGGCGGACGCGCTTTCGAAAACGATCGAGCGATAGGCAAATTTTCGAAGATCGATCCGCCCGAGCACCTGCGCCTTGAGAGTCTCGGCAGCCGCCATTTCCAGACGCAGATCGAGTTCCGGCGGAGCGTAGAGGACCAGGTCATTCAGCCACGGGAAATCACCGCTGGCCCGCGCCAGCGCCGGCGCATCGAGGCTGGAGCGAAGCTGCATCCGGCCTTGCTTGGCGGCGAAATCCCAGAGCCCCGCGACGTGCAGTTCCCCCGCCGCATCCGTAGCGACGAGCTGTTTCAAATCCAGAATCCCCCCGCGATAACTCGCCGCCACATAGAGGCTCTTCAGCAGATAGGAATTCCGCCGCAGCCCTTCACCCCAGAGCGCGGCTTCCACGAAGAGTTGCTCCGGCGCCGCGAGATCACCGCTGAAGGTGATGTTCATGACCGGCGCCTCGCCTTCGATCTTCACCGCGCTGATTTCCGCGAAAATTCGCGCGATCAATTCGGGCGACCAACCCTCGCCGGTCGGTGCGCGGCGCGGCAGCGCTTCCGGATGGATGAGCCGCCCCGCCGCGGAGACGCGCAGTCCAAAAATCTCGGCATCGGCGCTCGCGAGATAGATTTGTCGAGGTGGCAGAAACAAGCGCGCGTTGAGGCGGACGATCTCGAGCTTCGGACCGCGCGGTTTTTCTGGGTCGAGCGGCAAGGAAAGATTGGCATCCCGCAAATCCAGCGCGTCGATGAACGTCTGGCCGCGGGCCAGATTCGCGTAGTTCACCTGGAGGGCCATCTCATCGATCACCGCGAGCGTCCGCCGCCGGTCGCGCGCATCGAAGACCCGCACTTCCTTGGCGACCAAGCCCCGCCGCAGATCCAGCGTCAGCTTGCGCAGCGTAACCTCCACGCCTCGTTTCCGGAATTCCTCGCTGACGTAACCGCGCCACTTGCTCGTGAAGCCTTTATTCGACGCGTACCAAAGCGCCCCGCCCGTGACGGCGAGGAACAAAGCAAGGAGAGTGAACAGCACGCGGCGCACGGGAGCAAAGTGGCGCGCCCAACCATCCGCTGGCAAGCACCCGCACGAATCTGCGGATGAACATCCCGCACCTCACCACCGTCACAACCCGCATGGCACAGCCAGTGCTCATACTCCAGACCCGATGATTATCGCCAATTGTCGGGAACGCTTCACGGCGGCGGACTTCGAGTTCGTCGTCAAAACCCTCTCCAGAACTGAACGCGACTCAGTAAATCTGGTGGATCTACTGACCGACGCCGAGGCGCGGGACAGCATTCTGGACAACCCACGACTCGTAGATTCACTGCTTACCGAGGACGTGCCGCTGAACATTTCGCCGCACCTCTACTTCTACGTTTTGCTCAGGCATGTCTTAAAAGAGACGGGATTGAACGATCGCCACGTCAGCGACTACCTCGCGTCGCTCCTCGAAAATTTTTCCCAAACCGCGCGGATGAAATCGCCCGCGGACGGCCAGACGAATCCGATCCAATACGTCTCGGACATGCTCATCGCGCTGCGCAACGCATCGCCGGTCCAGACGTTCCTGATCCGCGCGCACGTCGGCAACTACTCGCTCTTCATCACCGGCATTTTCCACGAGACAGTGCAAAGCCGATCGCAGCGCGGAGCGCCGGACTTGAGCTTTTACGAGGATGTCGGGCGCAGCAATTTCCGGGTGGCAGCGGGCCATCAGGTAGCGCGGTCGTGCGCGCTCACGGATGTCTTTGAGCGGCTCGCCGACGGCTTCCACGAAGCGCGGCTCGCGCTGAACCGGCTCTCGGATTCCCTGCTCCACATCGATGGCGGCACCGCGCCGCTGCTGTCATGAGCGCGACACTTTTCAGCGAGATCCAGCGCCTCTTCGAGCGGACCTACGCGCAGGTCGGCATTAACCTCGAAGACTGCCTCATCGACAAACAGCGCTGTGGGCAACTCAGTCGCGCTGCCGGAGCCTCGGCGCGAGAGTTGAGCGAGTTGGCCCGCACCTTTCTCCGCAAAGCCGACGACCGCCTGCACGTCGGCATCTACTACTCGCGCTGGCTCATCGAGCAGCTCGAGCGGCACGACCCACGCAAGGGCATTAGCGACGTCAACATCCACTGCCTCATCGCCTTCGTGGAGGAGATCAATCACGCTCTCCACGCCTCATTGCAGTTTCAGCGCGGCGTCCGCGAGATCGCCAGCGAGGACTTCTCGCGTAATCTGGAACTCCAAGCGCAGGTCGATACCTACCTTGTGCTGCTACTCTTCGTCGCCTTCTTCCGCAAGACGCAGAAGGTCTCGCGCAGCGATCGGCGCTGGCTCCGCTTTCACCTCTTCTCGCGCCAGATACCGCACGCCTACGCCGATGCCAACCTGCGCGGGCGCTACCTCGAGACCACGGAACTGGCCACGCAATACACGCTTTTCCTTGATGCGCTCAACGGCGCGCGGCGCGTGGATGAAATCCGCATCTTTCACTCGCTCGACTACGAGCAGAAAAAGCAGCACATCCTCGCGCTCATGGACGCGCCCAAAGGCGGCAAGTAACGCAGGCGCGTTCGGGAACGCTTATTTGCTCTTCGAGCGAACCACGACCGCACTGACCGACTCGAGATCGACCGCAGCCTCGAAGAATTCCTGGCCCGTGAGTTGGCTCAGGTGAACGAGATTTTCGCCGACCTTCTCGACTTTGCCGCCGATTTTTTCGCCGGAAACCAGCCGCAATTCCACGACTTGGCCGCTACTCCGGCGGAGGATGCTGGCCACGGAATCGTCGGGTTTGAGATCGATCGGGCCTTCCGCACGAACCGAGGAAAGACCAAGAAGAACGACAGTGAACAGGCAAGGGAGAAGCTTCATAGGGTTTCCCTTTTGCCATCGCGCTCGGGTCGAGGCGAGCACGGAATCGTTCCCTCAGCCACTCGCTCAGACCATGATCGCCTTGACCACTTCGCCGTGGACATCGGTCAAGCGGAAGTCACGACCGGCGTAGTTGAACGTGAGCTTTTCGTGATCGAGACCGAGCAGTGCGAGGATCGTCGCGTGCAGATCGTGGATCTGCATTTTGTTCTCCACGGCTTCGTAGCCGTATTCATCGGTCTGCCCGTAGCTGAAGCCACCCTTCACGCCACCACCCGCCATCCACACGGTGAACGCTTTGTTGTTGTGATCGCGACCATCGCCGCCCTGCGCGTGAGGGGTTCGGCCAAATTCGCCGGCCCACACGACGAGCGTGTCCTTCAGCAAACCGCGCAGTCGGAGATCGGTCAGCAAACCAGCGATCGGCAGATCCACCGAGCGAGCGTTGTTGGCCAGCGCGTTGGAGAGGTTGAAATGCTGATCCCAGTTGCCGTGCGAGATTTCCACAAAGCGCACCCCGGCCTCCACACAACGCCGCGCGAGCAGGCATTTGCGGCCGAAATCTTCCGTCGCCGGATCGCCAATGCCGTAGAGCTTTTGCGTCGTCGCGGACTCCTTCGAGAGGTCCATGACCTGCGGCATCTGGCTCTGCATCTTGAACGCGAGTTCGTAGGACTGGATCACGCCCTCGACCTCGGGGTTGAAGCGGTCGCGCACGAGCTTTTCCCGATTCAAAGCCTGCACGAGTTCCAGTTCGTTGCGTTGCGCCTGCGTGCTCATTGGCGCGGAGAGATTCTTCACCTCCGCTTGCGCGATCGGGCGATTGTCCGAGCCGATCCGCTGCGCCTGGTAAATCGCCGGCAGGAAAGCGCTGCCATAATTTTGCGCCCCACCGAAAGCGCTCGGAGGCGTGAGCGTGATGAAGCCGGGAAGGTTTTGGTTTTCCGTGCCGAGCCCGTAGAGCGTCCACGAGCCGAGCGACGGACGGACAAACTGGAAGCTGCCGGTGTGCAGTTTCAAAAACGCCTGCGGGTGGCTCGGCAGGTCGGTTTGCATGCTGCGCAGCAGGCAAAGTTCATCGGCGTGTTTGGCGACGTTGGGGAACAATTCGGAAATCCACAACCCGCTGCGCCCGCTCTGCGCGAATTTCCACTTGGACCCGAGCAACTGCGTGCCGGGCCGCTTGCCGCTCTTGCCTGTGTCCGCAGTCAGTTGCGGTTTGTAGTCGAAGGTATCCACGTGCGACGGACCGCCGCGCATCGTCAGAAAAATGATGCGCTTCGCTCGCGCGGGAAGCCGCGGAAGTTTGGGCGCGAGCGGGTTTTCGGACGCGTTGGCAGCGGCCAGCGCTCGTGACTGTTGCGCGACACCGGCGAAGGCCAGCCAGCCAAAGCCGCAGGAAAAATTCTTGAGGATGTCGCGCCGCGTGAAGAGCGGCGTGATAGAACCGCAGGAGTGGTCGTTGTGCATCATGGCCGTGAGCGTTTTTGGAATCGTGAATTGAACCTTGGCGTCTTGCCGGAGTTGCAGATCAGTTTGGGGCCGCTACTTGACCAGCGCGGCCTCCAGCGATTTTGCGACTTCACGAGCGAGAAAATCAGAACCCTCGCGCGCGTAGTGAACATCTTTGGGCCGCTGCAGCTTGGCGAGGTGCGGGGTGATCGCGGCGTTGAGATCGTCGATAGCGACACCGTTCTCCGCCATCACGCGTCGGGCGATGGCGTTGTATTCCGCAACGTCGCCGAAGCTCCGCGGCGGCACGAGTTCCCCGCTCGGGATCGGCGTGATCGTCGCCCAGACCAGCTTCGCGCCGGCCGCCTTCATCTTCGCGACCAGCGCGCGCAGATTTTGCTCGTACTCTGCGGGCTCCACCTGCCGCTTGCCCTCCGGCATGAACTTCAAATCGTGGATGCCCCAGTTGAAATGGATCACGTCCCATTTCGTCGCGCCCAGCCACGCATCGATCTTCTGCACTCCGAGCTTTGTCGGGCCGCCATTCTGCGGGATGCGATGCACGTTGGCTTTGCCGTTGAGCAAATCGCGCACGGGCGGGGTGTAGCCCATCGAGATCGAGTCGCCGATGATCAGCACCCGCGGCAGGCCCGGCACATCCAGAACCGGTTCGAGACCGGGGCTCTTCGGCTTCGCCGCCTCCGCCATCACTGAGGCAGTGAGGACAGCGAGCGTAGTGAAGAAAGCGAAGAAGGTTTTCATGGGGGTGGAGAGGAAACTGTTTTGGGGGCTGCGAGTTGCGCAGTTCTGGCCGGCGCTATTGAGCGGCGACCTTCGCCCCGGCGAGCGGCGTGTAGTGCTCGATGTAGCCGATCATCATTTCGTCGGAGGTCTGCGGACCCCAGCGCACGGTCTTCGTCGGGTCGGGGTTTGCCGGGTTACCCGCGCTGTTGTCGAAGACCGCGGTGATCTTCATCGTGCTCCCGCGCGGTATGAACTTGGGCTGCGCGTAATCGTATTGGAGCTGCCAGTTGAAGTCGTAGCGCGGGATATCGAGCAGGGTCTCGGTTTTCCCATCGGGCGTGGTCAGTTCGTATTTGAAGGCCTTCCCGCGCACGTGCATGTGGGCCATGTAAGCGGTCACGTTCATATTCATCGGCACGACTTGCTGCTTGGTCTCCACGTGATTCGCGGCGCCCGGCGGGATATTGATCCGCGGCTGCGCGACTGCGGCGACATGCACTTCGTTTTGCGGCGGCGCCTTGGCGAAGATGAAGCCGATCTTGAGCTGATCCTGCGTCGCCTTGCCATTTGGCGTGTAGTGAATCTGAAAGCCGATCTTCGCGCCCGCGGGCAGGCGCTTGGCGAAACCATCGGGCAGCATGCGGGAGCTGTTCCCCGGCACATAGGCGGCGAAAAATCCGTCCGCGCCTTCATCTCGATCGACGACCGAGGCACCCTTGTCGTGCACCTTCACGATGACGTGATGGACCACCTCGCGCGCCGTCGGCAGGATCTCGTAACTCTGCACCCAGCGATCCTCCGCGAAGCTCGTCTCCACCACCGCTTTTTGATACGGCATCGTTCCTTCCGCCTTGATCGCGAACGGTTGCGGCAGTTGGAAAACAGCGTCCGGCTTCCCGATCGTCCAGCCTTCGGGGAAAGTGCGCGGGAGCGGCGCCTCGGCGGCGTTGCCCTTCGGCCGGTCAGACTTCAGCCACGCGAGCAGCGCCGCCTTGTCGGCTTCGGGCAGCGAGCGGTCATTGGCGAAAATGGCGTGCGCGCCCGATTGCTCCGGCGCCGCAAACCACGGCGGCATCACTCCGCGGTCGAGTTGCTTGCGGATCATCGCCGCGTGCTCCACGAGATCCTCGTAGCGCTCCAGCGCAAACGGCGCGATTCCACCCGCGCGATGACACTCCACGCAGTGCGCCTGCACCACGCGGCTGATCTCGCGGTGATAAGTCGGCGTGCCCGGCGTGCTCGCGACGGCCGCCGGAAAATCGAGCGCACAACCTGGGGCCGTGGTCGCCGCGATCGTCGGCGCGCCGCCCTGCAAGACCGCGTCGAGCGCCTCACGCAGGTAGTTCTTGGTCGGCGCGTCCTTGCTGTAGCCGAGCCCATACTGGTCGTTGACCGCGCCGCGATAGACGAGTGTCCGCGCCGCATCGACCACGAAAACCTCCGTTGTCGTCTTCGGCTGCAACGCGCTCATCAACTCGCCCGACATCGCCGGAGCGACCGGCGAGGTCAGCCCATGCGCCGTGGCAAACTTCCGCACCTCCCCTGCCTGCTCCCCGGCGACCGGGCTCACAAAAACGAACGCCACCTTCCGCGCAGCGTATTCCTTTTCCAGCCGCGCCAGTTCCGGCGCGAACTTATTGCTCAACGGACACGACGAGCCAAAGCACGCGAGCACGACCACCTTGTTCTCCGCGCCCAGCTTCATCGGCTTCCCTGCGAGGTCCTGGAGCGCCAGCTCCGGCACCATCCGCCCCACTCCGTGCTCGGTCGCTTTCAGCACCAGCGGCTGTTCTTTCAGCGAAGCATCGGGCGCCGGCGCCTCGGTCACATCCGCGGGAATGCCACGCCGCTCGACCAGCGCCGCCAGCCGACGGATCGCTTCGTCGAGCGTCAGTTGCCCGTCCTTGTTTTCATCCCCACGATCGAACCACGGCGCATTGCGCGCCTCCTCTCGCGTCAGCGCGCCATTGCCATCGCGATCGAAGAGCTTGAACGCCGCCTCAATCTTGGCCGCTGCGGTTTGCGCACGCGCGACGGGACCAAAAACCAAAGGCAGGGAGAGGAACAGGAAGAGACGTTTCATAGGTGCGTAAGCGATAGAACGCGTCGGGGGTCTGGCAGGTTACAACGAATATCCCGACGGTATCCGTCGGCCCGGAAAAGCCCGGCCAGCCTGCGGCGACGAATCCGCCACTTGCACCGCGCGCGTCCTTGCTCACCCAGAATGCGTAGAGCAATCCGCCCGTGAGGTGGAAACGGAAGCGCACGGGCTTCCCCGCGAGTGCGGACAAGTCGGGCGCGCTGTTCCATTTCACTTCGCGCCTCGTGCTGTCGCCGCTGATCGTGGCACAGTCTGCGCGCGTGAACGGCGCGATGACCTTGCCGTCCTCGCCGAGAATCTCGACCGCGAGTTTTCCTTTTGGCGCATCGAGGTTCACGAAAAGATTCTTGCCGGTGAACGTGACGGGCCGCGTCGTGATCACGCCGCCGTCCGCGCCCGCATCGAGCGACGTAAAGCCGTCGCGGCGCAGCACGGCGAGGCCGGTGTTGTTCGGGTCGGCGTGGCGGCTGCCGTTCGCCCAGTTCACGCCGCCGACGTAGAACCAAAGCTGATCGCCGACGACGAGGCACACGCCGCCCGCGCTCTGGACGTTGCCAAAATTCCACGCCTTCGGATCCTCGCTCACGGGGCAGAATGCGCGGCGATCCGGACGCGACCAGTGGAAGCCATCGCGGCTGTAGCCGATGCACTGCTCGTTGATCTTCGGGCGCTTCACCTCGTCGGTCGGTTGTCCTCGCCAGATCGTGAACATGCCGAGCATCACGCTTTCATACGCGATGCAGTCGAGGTTGTAGAGTTGAGACGGCACGAGATCCCACGGGCGATCGGCGATGCGGCGCAGTTTCAAATCCTCGCGCGCGGGATCGAGTTCGTCGGCGCCGACCCAGAGCTTCACTTCGTGGTTTCGCGTCTTCTGATTTCCAAAGTGCATGATGCCCAGCGCATCGGGCGCCTCATAGTAGCCGCGGCAACGGCTCACGAGCGCGCCGCCTTCACGCAATCCCGCGACCCACACGTTGCGATGCGCATTGTGGAAGACCGTGCTGCGATCCCCGGTGTCGGCGGAGTCCGCGATGAACTTCCAGTGGATGCCGTCCGCCGAAGCACTGTATCGGAGAAAGTTGTGATGCCCTTTGCGCCCAGGTTGTCCTGCTGCACGACGCGGAACATCTTGAACCGCTTCGCCGCATCCTTCTCGAACTGGTCGAGCCACACAGTGCCGGAGTTCCGCGCGTAGCCTTCCTCGTCGCGCAGGACGATGTTTGTGCCCGGCACGACGTCGAGCGGCGGCTTCTCCCACGCGATGCCATCCCTGCTCACCGTGTAGCACGTCGCGTAGCGCAGCGGCATTTCCGAAATCGCGCCGCTCCAATACCACGCCTTGAAAAGCTGGTCCCAGGGATCGAACCACACGCCGTCGCTGAACACGCCGGCGCGTGCGCGCGCGCCCTTGCCCTCCCACGGCTTGTCCGGGCCGAAGACCGGCACAGGCCTCGTGATACTTCGGCAGGTGATGCGTGCGCGTGAGTGTCGTCTCCGCGATTAGAAAATCATCCACGAACAACTGCCGCCCGACATCAATCGGGATGACCTTCGGCGGCTCGCGCAAATACGGCGGCACCGCGAGCGGCGCTCGCGTGAGTTCCTGCAGTTGCGGCGGCCATTTCTCCGGGAGCACGATCCCATTCGACAGCGTCTCGGCGGCGCGAGATGCCGTGCAGAAGGCGAACGATGCGGCGAGGAGGAGGATGCGGAGGGTCTTCATTTGGGTTGGAGTTTTTCGCGTGCGGGGGACTGCTCGGAATGCTCCCGCGGCTGCGCGTCCATTTCGTCGAATGCCGTCTTCAGCCGTACGACGATGTCCGCGTACTGCTAGGAATTTGCTTTTCACCGCGGCGCGCCGGAAAAGGGTCAGAACGGGGATCGGCGTCGGGGAGTGAGGGGGTCTGATCAACGTTTGGCGCGCTTTCGAAATGTCTGCTGATCGAGCACACGACCGTCATCGAGCGCCTTGAGCGCCACGGTCATCGTCCCGGCATCGCGGTCCAGCGTGACGAGCTTGTAGCTCGCGGCTTTGTCGGAGAAGGCGGCCTGTGGCCGCTGCGGTTTGCGCGCGCGGCGGGACCGAAAACCAAAGGTAGGGAGAGGAACAGCAAGAGACGTTTCATAGGAGCGTAAGCGATGGAACGCGGCGGGTGTCTGGCAGGTTACAACGAATCCATTCCCGCGCGATATGGCATTCCAAAACCGTTCGCGGCAATCGTGAGGGTCCGCCTCAGTTCAGATACCGGAACTCCGCACTGGCGAAGAGCGCGCGGCAGAAGCTGGTCCACGCGGCCTTCGCCGCCTCGGCATCGCGCACGCCGCCGCTGCCACTTTCGCCTTTGCTCCACGACGCGGGGAATTTCATGAAGAAGTTCGTCGCCGCGGTGCGCTCGGCATTCTCGGGCGGGCGGGAGAAGGCGAGCCAGTAGGCGTAGGTGATGCGCTCCTGCAGGTTGGCGCCGACGCCCCCGTTCGAGCCGGTGGGGTAGCCGGCGACGACCCGTTCGCCAAAGCGCTCAGCGCGGCTCGCGGCAAAAGGGCTGTTCAGCAGATAGAGCGCTTGCGAGGGCACATTGGTCGTCTCGCGACTACCGGTGACGAGTGACGGCTCGGCGAAGTCGAAGAGGGCCAGCGACTCCGGCAGTAGGTCGCGCACGATGGGCAGATAAACGGCGCGCGCGAGGCTGTCGGCTTGCGCCACACTTTCGGAAACCCCGCGTCCGCGCGGAGCGCCGATCGGGCCGTCACCGGCGATGGCCACGGGTGAACCGACGGGCGGTGTGAGTTGCAAGTCGCCACTCACCGCGAGCATGGCATCGCGCACACACTCGGCATCGAGCCGGCGTTTGTTGGCGCGCCAGACGAGCGTATTTTCCGGGTCGGCGGCGAAGCTCTTCGCATCGTAGGTGGAGCCGAGTTGGTAGGCGCGACTGAGCACGATCTCGCGGACGAGCTTTTTCGTCGACCAGCCATTTTCCTGAAAGCGCACGGCAAGGTGATCGAGGAGTGCCTGATTGCTCGGCTGCTGCCCGGTGGTTCCAAAATTATCCACGCTCTCGACGAGACCGCGGCCAAAGAGCCAGTGCCAGACGCGATTCGCCATGACGCGCGCCGTGAGCGGGTTGCCCGGAGAGGTCAGCCAGTCGGTCAATTCGAGCCGTCCGCTCGTGCTCGGAACAATCTTCGGCACTTCCGGAGCGCTGAGCACGTGGACAAAACCGCGCGGCACCTTCTCGCCGGGCTTGTCGACTTCGCCACGGGCAAAAAGCGGACTGTCGGTAATCGTGTTGAACGCCGCCCCGCCGGAGAAGCGCTCACGCATCGCCTCGCGAAACCCCGCACCAAAACCTCCACCGGTCGCCGCCACGGGCCGATCCTGCGCGCCCATCGCGAGCAGCTTCGACTGGCCGCCGCTCGTATAGGAAGCGAGTTCCAACTCCAACGCCCCGACCTGTCCGATCAAAGCCAGCCCACGGATGTTCCGTTGCGGGTCGTTGTTTTCGGGCTTGCCCGCCCGGCGCAAGGCCGCGCGCTCTGCAAACAATTCATCACGCTCTTTTTTCAAGGTCGCGAGCTGCTGCTCCTTCCGCGCGCGCTCCTCGGAAGAAAGGGTGCGCGCGATGGAAGGGACACCTGCACTCGCGGGGAGTTCGTTGAGCTTCGACGGATGCCGGTTTTGCAACGCCGCGCCCGTGCCCCAGCGTGTCTCGGTGCTGAGGAAAATGCCGGCCATCGCGTAGTATTCGCGCTGGGTGATCGGGTCGAATTTGTGGTCGTGACAGCGCGCGCAAGCCACCGTCATGCCGAGCACGCCCTGCGAGATGGCGTCGATCTGCTCGTCGGCCACATCCATGGCAAACTGCCGCGGGTTCTGCTCGTTCTGTGATTTCGCGCCGATCGCGAGATAGCCGGTGGCGATGAGTTGCTCGGCGCGCTGCTGGTCGTTCTTGGCGGGTAGCAGATCGCCGGCGATCTGCTCGCGGAGAAACTGGTCGTAGGGCTTGTCCGCATTGAAAGACGCGACGACGTAGTCGCGATACCGCCACGCGTGTGGGTAGGCGATGTTCGATTCCTTGCCGCTCGACTCGGCGTAGCGCGCGACATCCAGCCAATGCCGACCCCAGCGTTCGCCAAACTGCGGCGAGGCGAGCAGACGATCGACGACCTTGGCGAAGGCGCCGGGTGACTTGTCGGTGACAAACGCCTCGACCTCGGAAAGCGAAGGCGGTAGGCCGGTGAGATCGAAATAGACGCGGCGGACGAGCGTGAGTTTATCTGCGTCCACAACCGGCTTCAGCCCCTTCGCTTCCAGACCCGCGAGGAGAAAACGGTCGATGTCCGTCTTCGGCCAAGCGGCATCCTTCACCGCAGGCACGGGCGCTTTGGCCGGTGGTTGAAAGGCCCACCATTCCTTCGCTTTGGCGTCGTCATATTTCTTTACGACCTTCGCCGAGCCATCGCGTGGATCGGGCGCGCCCATTTGCACCCACTTCTCGAAATCCTTGATGACCTCATCCGAAAGCTTGCCGCCTTCCTTTTTCGGCGGCATGGCGAATTCCTTGTTTGTGTAGCGGATCGCCTCGATGAGCAGGCTCTCCTTCAAGTCGCCGGGCACCACGCCGGGGCCGTTGTCGCCGCCGCGGAGTAACCCCTCACGGGTATCAAGCACCAAGCCGCCCTTTACCTTCTCGGCGTTTTCCGAGTGGCACTTGTAGCATTTGTCCACGAGCACGGGCCGGATCTTCTTCTCAAAAAAATCGAGCTGATCGGCCGGGAGCGCAGTCGCGTTTTTCTTTCCTTCCTCGATCGCGCCCCATGCCGAGATAGTCGCGGCGAGCGAGGTGAACAGACAGATGAACGAGCGGATTTTCACAGGAATAGGAAGTTGGGAGGATAAACCCGCGGGCTGCGCGGCGGTTGCGCCGGGATTTATCCGGCATCGCTTGGACGACGGGAGTGGGACCGCGGTTACGAACGAATAATGGGCCGCGTTGTCCCAATTTTCGGAATCCGCGCTGTTCCTATCGTGAAGCGGTTCCACTGCCTGATCCAAATGACGGGCAGCCGTTTCACCACTCCACATCCACGATGAAATCCACCCACCTCCTCCTCGCCGCAGCCTTCGCCTTCGTCCTTCCCGCTTCCCTTCACGCGGCCAAAGACCCGGCGAAAAAGGCCGCTAAAAAAGCGGCCAAGCAAACCGTCGCGCAGTATGACAAGAACAGCAGCGGCACCATCGACGGCGACGAAGTCGCGGCCGTGCAGCAGGCCTACACGGCGGACCAGACCGGCCCGCTAAAGCAGTTCGACCGCGATTCCGACGGCTCCCTTTCCGACAAGGAAATCGCCAGCATCAAAGGTGGAAAAAAGAAAGACGGCAAAAAGAAGAACAAGAACAAGTAGTCCGTCGCGAGTTCCCCGCATCGCCAGATGCGCCGCGGGGCTGTGTCCTTATCTTATGAACTCCGAACCCGACGCCACGCCCGGTCTCGACCGCAGCAAACAATTGATGCGGCTGATGACCCAGCACCAACGGCGCGTCTTCGGCTACATCTTCACGCTCGTCCCTGATCGCCACGATGCCGAGGACATCCTGCAGGAGACGAGCGTGGTGATCTGCGAAAAATTCGAGCAGTTCCAGCCCGGCACGGACTTCGTCGCGTGGGCCTGCCAGATCGCTTATTGGGAAGTGCGGAGAGCGCGGCAGAAGTTCGCGCGCGCCAAGGTCGTCTTTAATCAGGAGGTCGTGGACGCTGTCGCCCAGACCGCCGCGCAGCTCATCCCGGAAGCGGACGCGCGGCACGAGGCGCTCGCGCACTGCCTGCAAAAGCTGCACCCGCGCGACCGCGAGCTGGTGCTCACGCGCTACGAGCCCGGCAGCGGCGTGGAGGAGGCGGCGCAGCGTTCCGGTCGCTCGATGGAAGCTGCTTACAAGGCGCTCGGGCGCATCCGCAAGCTGCTGCACGATTGCGTGAACCATCGGCTCGCCATGGAAGGAACCGCGTGAGTCTCTCCGATCACGAACTGCTGGAAATGCACGCGCTCAGCGATGCGCTCGTTGACGGGACGATCACCGAGACGCAGCACGCCCGGCTGGAGCAATGGCTCGCGTCGTCCGAGGAGGCCCGCCGTCACTACGTGGGAGCGATGGCGCTCTCGGCCAGCCTGATGGACTACGCCAGCGAGATGCAGGCCGAAGCGCCGGACGCCCGACCGACGTCACCGCGTATCGCGCGTCCGGCGGCGTGGATCTGGACGATTGGCTCGCTCGCCGCGGCAGCAGTCCTCGTGCTCGCGTTCTGGCTCGGCGGCTCGAAGGAGCGCGAAGTCCGCGACGAACTCACCGCCGCAGCGCCCGAGAACGAAGAAACCGTTGCCCGAATTTCCGGCGCGAAGGATGCCCGCTGGTCGGGCGCTGCACTCGCGACGGGTGAGGAATTGCATTCCGGACAACGGATCGAATTGGCCGGCGGCTTCACGGAAATCACTTTTGATTCGGGCGCACAGATCACGCTTGAAGGCCCTGCGGTGCTCGACGTGAACTCCGCTTGGGATGCCGCACTCCATCGCGGCATCATGAAAGCCAGCGTGCCGCCGGAAGCGGTCGGTTTCCGTGTGGCCAATGCGAGCGTGAACGTCGTCGACCTCGGCACCGAATTCACGATGGTCGCCGACGAGAGCGGAGCGACGGAAGTCTTTGTCCTGAAGGGCGCGGTCGAAGCCGCGGCGCGCGATCACACCGGCGAAGAATCGCCCGCGATCGTCCTGCGGGAAAAACAGGCCCGTCGTTTCGCTCGCGTGGGCGGCTCCGAGGTTTCCGATCGCGAGGCGAAACTCGCGAAATTCTCGCGCCAGGTTGCGTTCGATCGCCTCAAGCAATCTGCTCACTACGCGCATTGGTCATTCGATGCGGAAGGCAGCGAGTTTACCGCGGCGACCGACAGTGCGTCCGGCCGATTGGAATTGTTCGGGAACACCCCGTCGGCCAATGCGCGGGCGATCGGTCACCGGAGAAGCGGCCTGCATTTCGACGGTCAGCGTTTTGCCAAAGTCGAGCTACCGGGCATGCGCCAGCGCAGCGCCCGCTCGATCGCCTTCTGGACGAAGATCACGCCCGATGCACCGCTCTCGGACGGCGGCACGATCGCTTCGTGGCCGCTCGGCGGTGGGAACCGGAGCGTCGCCGTGGCGTGGAATCAAAACGCCGCGCAAGGCCTGCTCGGCGTTCTGCGCACGGATACCTGGCGCGGCTCGATCATCGGCAGCACCTCAGTCCGCGACGGACAGTGGCACCACATCGCGGTCGTCTTTTCGCCGAGAACGAAGAGCGGGAAAAAGGACACCGGGGTGCAATTACGCCAGTATATCGACGGCCGGCTCGAGAACTCCTTTGCGAAGCATCACGGCAAGCGCGCCAAGTCCGCGGAAAAACTGACCGCGAGCGACGACGGCGCGCTCTGGATCGGACGCGCCGCCGGTCGCTCGGGGGCCGGGCAATTTCGCGGCACGATCGACGAGCTATTCGTCGCCGACGCCGCGCTTTCGCCACAGGAAATCCGCCACCTGATGCGCGAGAACCAGCCGGCCACGCCGGAGATGCTCGCCGCCCAGTAGGCGCGCTAGAGCCGCGAGATCAGCAGTTCGCGCTGGAAGATGAGCTCCTTCGGCAGGCGATCGTGGAGCGTGAGGAAAAGCTCGGTCTGCGAGATGAGTTCCCGCTGCCATTCGAGCGGATCGATCTTCATGCACTTCGCGAATTCTTCCCGCGGGTACTCCAGCCCGGTCCAGTCGAACTCCTCGTAGTGCGGCATCCAGCCGATCGGCGTCTCGCTGGCGCGGGCGCGGCCGCGGGTGCGATCGATGATCCAGCGAAGCACGCGGAAGTTTTCGCCGAAGCCGGGCCAGAGGAATTTGTCGTCGGCGTCCTTGCGGAACCAGTTCACGTGGAAGATGCGCGGCGGATCGGCGAGATCGCGGCGGATGTTCAGCCAGTGGTTGAAGTAATCGCCCATGCTGTAGCCGCAGAAGGGCAACATCGCCATCGGGTCGCGGCGCACCTGGCCCAGCCCGCCGACCGCGGCCGCGGTCATCTCGCTGCCCATGGTGGCGCCGAGATAGACGCCGTGGATCCAGTTAAAGCTCTGGAAGATGAGCGGCATGGTGCTGGCGCGGCGACCGCCGAAGATGATCGCGCTGATCGGCACGCCCGCGGGATCGAGCGCCTCGGGGGCGAGCGCGGGGTTGTTGATCATCGGCGCGGTGAAACGTGAGTTCGGGTGCGCGGCTTTTTCTTTCGACGCCGGCGTCCACGGCTGGCCCTTCCAGTCGAGGCACTCAGCGGGCGCAGGATCGTCATGGCCTTCCCACCACACGGTGCCATCGGGCTTGAGCGCGACGTTCGTGTAGATGGTGTCCTTCGCGATCGTGTCCATCGCGTTGGGATTCGATTTGCAATTCGTGCCCGGCGCGACGCCGAAGTAACCGGCCTCGGGATTGATCGCGTAGAGCCGTCCGTCTTTGCCAGGCTTCATCCACGCGATGTCGTCGCCGATCGTCGTGATCTTCCAGCCGGAGAATTCCGGCGGCGGGATGAGCATGGCGAAGTTGGTCTTGCCGCACGCGCTCGGAAAAGCCGCGGCGACGTAGGACTTTTCGCCCTCGGGCGATTCGACACAGAGGATGAGCATGTGCTCGGCCATCCAGCCCTGCTGGCGCCCGAGGTAACTGCCGATCCGCAGCGCGAGGCACTTCTTGCCGAGGAGCACATTGCCGCCGTAGCCGGAGCCGACGCTGATGATCGTATTGTCCTGCGGGAAGTGCGCGATGAAGCGGCGATCGGGATTGCAATCGAGCACGCTGTGGATGCCGCGATTGAAGTCGTCGCTCGCGCCGAGCTGATCGAGCGCGATTTTTCCCATGCGCGACATGATGCGCATATTGAGCACGACGTAGATGGAGTCAGTGATCTCGACGCCGACCTTGGTCAGCGGCGATCCGGGCGGGCCCATGAGGTACGGCACGACGTACATCGTGCGGCCCTTCATTCCACCGGCGAGGAGCTTGTAGAGCTTGTCGTACATCTCGCGCGGCGGCGCCCAGTTGTTCGTCGGGCCGGCTTCGTCCTTGGCCGGCGTGCAGATAAAGGTGAACTGCTCGACGCGGGCGACGTCGTTTGAGTTCGAGCGGTGGTAGTAGCAGCCGGGCAGCTTTTCCTGATTCAGCTTGAGCAGCACGCCGGCGGCGACTGCTTGGTCGGTGAGAAATTGCTTTTCTTCCTCGGAGCCATCCACCCAGAAGACGCGATCGGGTGCGGCGATGGCGCGCACTTCTTCGGCCCAGGTGCGCAGTACTTTGTTCTCGGGCGCGAGCGCGCCAAATTTCGAATTGTCCATATACGGAAGAGCTTCGTCAGTCGCTCCCAGAAGGCAAGGCGCGTAGCTTTGCGGATTTTGGAGAAAACAACACGGCATTTGCCGCGGAGCAGGCTAAAAGCTATGTCTCTTCACCACGCATGGCCCGCTACTACTCCGGACGAAACCAGCCACTCACGCACTGGAATAATCTGCCGATCTACCTGACGACGATCCTGACCGCGGTCTTCGTCGTGGGCCTCGTGCTCTCCGCCGTCTTCATGTCCATGCGGAGCCCGCTGCTGAACCTCTTCACCTTCAGCATGCCGCTCGACCCGGCGTGGACCCTCTGGCGGCTCTTCACCTACGTCATCATCGGCGATGTCAGTTTCTTCACGCCGTTCTCCATCCTCTTCTTTTATTGGCTGAGCGTCGGCCTCGAGACGCACCTCGGTCGTCCGAAACTCGCGCAACTCCTCACGCTGGTCGTCCTCGCCACGCCCGCCGTGTCGGCTTTTTGGTGGTGGACCTTCGGCCTTCCGTCCAGCGCCTACGACAACTACATGCTCATGTCCGGGCTGCTCGTCGCTTTCGCCACACTCTACCCGACCACCGAGGCGTGGGGCTGGGTGCCGTTCAAGTGGGTCGCCTTCGCCTGCATCGCGTGCGGCTCGTTGATGCTGCTCGCGCAACAGCGCTGGGTCGGGCTCTCGCACCTCTGGGCCTCGTGCGCCGTCGGGTTCGCTTACATCCGCTACACCAAGGAGCAGGAATACGACGACTACGAATCGCCGATCGAGCGGCTGCAAACTTGGATGAAGCGGAGGAAATTCACGGTCGTGAAATCAGCGGCGCCAGCCTCGCCACGTCGGGAGGTCGAGAGCGACACCGACTCTGCCACGGAGGAAATGGATCGCCTGCTCGACAAGATCGCCAAGAGCGGACTGGCCAGCCTCACGGCCCAGGAGCGCGCGCAACTTGAGCAAGCCCGCGAGGCCCTGCTCCGCAAGGATCGGCCTTGAGATGAGCGACGAACTGAGTTCCCCGCCACCTCCCGAACCGCCGCCCGCGTCGAAGGGCAAGATAGCGCCCCGGTTCGACAACGCCTACGTCACCGCGATGTCGCACTTCTATCGCGGCGAACTCGGCCGGATCATGATCTGGCGCCAGCGGCTCGATGTCACGACCTCGTGGGCGATCACGCTCAGCTCCGCGGTTTTCGGCTTCGCCTTCGCCGATCGCGACGTGCCGCATATCATCTTTTTCTTCAATGTCGCCGTCGTCTGGATGCTCCTCTGGATGGAGGCGCGGCGTTACCGATTCTACGACGCCTTTCGCGCCCGGGTGCGCATGCTGGAGGCGCACTTCCTTGTGCCGATCGTCGCGCAAAACACTACGCTGCTCCAGGGCGAGTGGCAGAAGCTTGTCTGCGAAGATCTGCTCCTGCCATCGTTCAAAATCAGCCGCGTCGAAGCCATCGGGCGCCGACTGCGGCGCAACTACGCCTTCATCTTCGCCATCGTGCTCTTTGCGTGGATCACGAAAATTTTCCTCCACGCCGAACCGAAGATCGATTCCTGGGGCAGCTTCTACGACGCCCTGCACGTCGGCACCTCGATCCCGAGCTGGCTCGTCGCCGCGGTGTTTTTAGGCACGATCATCAGCGTCACCTCGCTCATCGTCTACGTGAGCAACCGCTCCTCCGGCGAGGTCTCGGAATTCGGCACGCACCGCGCGCTCTGGCGGATTTAAACCGCCGAGGGCGCCCGCGCAGTCCGGATCCTCAATGCTTCCGACGGCGGAAACGCTGGAGCCCAGCGAGCATCCCGAGTCCGCCGAGCAGTGAAACCAAGGCCCCCGGCTCGGGCACGGCGATCAGCGTCAGGACGACATCGTTCCCATCGCCGCCGAAATAGTTGACGGTGAATTGAGTGCCATCGGTTCCGTCGAGCGTGCTCAGATTTAGCAGCGCATTGGCAAACGTGCCCACCACCGCATCAACGCCGTCGTTGAGGATAACGGTGAAGGTGTCATTGATCTGCGCGGT
>JBBQYR010000002.1:0-95785 GCA_038208565.1 Chthoniobacterales bacterium | reverse complement strand
GCGTTCACTTTTTTCATCCGCGGGTAATACGTCGGCATGGGCGGCGCGGTGCTGAGCGCGTAGTCGGTGAAGGATTTTACGTCCTGAAATTGCAGGAACGAATTGAAGCGCCGCTCGTAGCCGATGGTGCTTTCGAGGCGGTCGCACACCTTGAGGAAGCCCTCGAAGTGTCGCAGCGCCGGGCCTGTGAAGTCATCGTGCAACCGCGCAGCACCCAGCGCTACCGTGGGCGCCAGCGTGGCAAGGACGCGGCGCTGGCGGTGGAACTGCGGCAGATCTCCGCGGCGCATCCGCGAGCTGGCTACCGCATGGCCACCGCCCTGCTGCGGCGGGCTGGGCTGGAGATCAACGCCAAGCGGGTGCAGCGGATCTGGCGGCAGGAAGGGCTCAAGGTGCCGCGCCGGCAACGCCAGCGTCAGCGGCTCGGGAGCAGCGAGAGCGGCACCCAGCGGCTGCGGGCCGAGCGGGTCAACCACGTCTGGAGTTACGACTTCGTCTTCGACCAGACCGAGGATGGGCGGCGGCTCAAGTGGCTGCCGATCTGCGATGAGTTCAGCCGGGAACTTGTGGCCTTGGAAGTCGAGCGGCGGATGGAAGCAAAAGATGTCATCCGCATCCTGGACGCGGCCGTGGTCGAGCGTGGAGGCCCGCCCGAGTTCATCCGCAGCGACAATGGCCCGGAGTTCGTGGCCCTGGCGGTGCAGGACTGGATCGCGCGGCGCGGGTTCCGAACACTCTACATCAAACCCGGAGCGCCGTGGCAGAACGCCTCCAGCGAAAGCTTCAACAGCCGCTTCCGGGACGAGTTCCTCAATCGTGAAGCCTTCGCCAGCGTGCTGGAGGCGAAAGTGCTCGGCAAGCAACACCGGAAGCACCACAACCACGAGCGACCGCACTCCTCGCTGGACTACCAGACGCCCGTGGAGTTCGCGCAGCGCAGCCTGGCGGCCGCCTCCGCTACGCTCCGGCAGCCGCTAGGCTGCGCCCTTTCCTCCGGCCACCTCACCAATAACCCAAAACCCGAAAACCAACAAAACTCTCATAGCGAGTGGATCAAAAACCGGGGGCAGGCCACGGCCGGCCGGGATGAAGATCAACGCCAAGCGCGTGCAGCGGCTGTGGCGGCGGGAAGGCTTGAGGGTGCCGCGCCGACAGCGCAAGCGGCCGCGGCTCGGCAGCAGCGAGAGCGGCACGCAACGGTGGCGCGCCGAGCGGATCAACCACGCGTGGAGCTACGACTTCGTCTTCGATCAGACTGCGGATGGGCGGCAGCTCAAATGGCTGCTTCGAGCAGACGAAAGAAGGGCGCATTCACGCCATACCTGATGAGAGTCTTAACCTCTTGGGAAGGCAGGGTGAAAAGCATCGGCGAGCCAAACCCCAAGCCGAAACACTCCGACCCACTCTAGCCGCGCAGTCTGCGCTATTTGGCGGAGGCCTGCGTTGCTATGTTTTGCCCAGCCTGGTAGAAGTGCCGAACTTCGTCAGCGGTGAGCGGGCTCGAGAAGATGGCCATTTCGTCGATCCGGCCTTGGAGATTCCGGGCGACGTCGCCGGTGCCGCGGGGGACAATGCCGGCCAGACGTTGCTCGCCGGGACGCGATGCCCAGTTGCCGATTTCAAAGGTCTCCAATTGCAAGAGCGTCCGGACACCGATTCGTTCGCTGCCGATGGTCTCGCCGTTCAGATAGTGAGTCACCGTATCGGTCGTGCCGTCGTAGATGCTGGCCAGGCAGAGCCAGGTCCCGAGCATTTCTTCTGTGATCAGCGGAATGGAGTGATGGTATCGCCAGCCTGTCGGATCTCCGTTCTTGCCGATATGGACTCCAAAACCGAGCTCACCCCAGCGCGAGAGATACCACTGCACGTCGCCGGTGCCCAAGCCGTCGGCCATGACCAGCGACTGCGGGCGATCCGGCAGGCTGTCCACCCGGACCCACGCGACCAAGCTCATGGACTGATAGCCTCCGGTAAGATTGAGCCGCAGCCGATCGTCCGCCCGGCTGAATTGCACGGCGCCCTTGCCGAGCCAGCGACCATCAGCCGACTGGCATCCGACCATGCTGGCGGGCGCTTCCGGCACGGCGCGCCAGGCGCGATTTGGGATGCTGCGGGACCAGCCCGGGTCGCCTTCAAAATCGAGGTGGAGCAGGGAGGACGGATGATTGCTGAAAAAGCGGCTCGTCGAACGCCAAGCGGCCAGCCGCCCGCGCACACTGGCCTGCTCGCGTCGCGCGAGTTCTTCGTCACTCAGAAACTGCTCCCGGCGTGCGGGGATGTCTTTCACGCTGCCCTTTTCGATCTGGACCGCCTGATCTTTGCGGAGCTGCCGCTCCGCGACTTGGGAGCGCTGCAAGGCGACCAAGCCGTTGAACACATGCACCTGCGCGGCTCCGATGAGCGGGACATCGCATCCGAATTCCGTGCCATGATCGACAACCGTGAATTCCGAGCTTTTCACCGTGAAGCCGTGGGCCGCATCCGGCACTTGAGCGCGAAGCCGACCGGAGCGGAGGAAAGCCTGGTTGTCGGTCAGCAGTTGCATCTCCGCCGGACCTTCGAGCACTACGCGGGCGCCACGGGTGAATTCGATCTGGACCGCCCCGGATTTCAGTTTCAGCCAGCCGGGCGTCAGAACCTCCCCATTGTGGCGCTCCACGGCGGCTTCGGCCCAAACGGCATCGGCCGAATGGGTGAGCACGGCGACTCGGGCGAGTGCTTCTTCTCCGGTGGCTGGTTTGCTTCTCCAGGGGAAAAAAGATGCCGCGGTGGCGAGGAGTGCCACGGCTGCGGCTGCGGCCAATCCGACGCGCCAAAACTGCCGCCGGGTCGCCGGGAAGGGGACTACCTTGGAAGGTGCAGATTTGACCACCGGCGCCGGCAGCGGACGCAGGCTCAGGCTTTCGGCCTCGCGGCGGCCCCATTCCGCCTCGCTCCACTGGCGGATCACGGCGTTCCAGCGGGCCAGTTCCCAGAACTCATCGCGCGCCCTCGACGAAGCGAGGAGCATCGCGGCTAGCTCGGTGCGCTCTTCGGCCGTGAGCATTTGGTCGAAGTAGCGCTGCAACAGGCACTGGAGGCGTTCTTGATCCATGTCAGGGATTCGCCTCCGCCATGCGCTGGGTCACACAGTCGCGCAGGAAAACCCGGGCTCGGGAAAGGGCGACATGCACGGATTCCACAGTCCAGCCGAGCCGGCTGGCGATCTCGGGTGGCCGATGGGCCTGCTGGTAGCGCAGTTCCACGGCTTCGCGAGCCTTGGGCGCGAGGCTTTCCATGCACTTGGCGAGATGCTGGATCTGTTCGTCGGAAAACCACGTCTCCGCAGTCTCCTGGGCGGACAGCGCTTCGAGGACTTCGGGAGCAAAGCGATCAGCCGGTGGCGCGTTCTTTTCCAGCGTCTGCAGCACCTTGTAGCGAGCGATCGTCCACGCCCACGCCCGGAAGTTGGTTCCGCGCTGAAAATTCCCCGCCTTGGCCGTCACTACAAGAAAAGTCTCCTGCACCACATCATCCACGAGGCTGAAATCGCTGACCAACGAGAGCACGAAACCGCGCAGCGCCGGGAGGTGCTGGACGAAGAGGCTCTGGACGAGCGCTGTCTGCTCAGGGGTGGCAGGAGCGGTGGGCATGCAAGGTGTATCAGCGGACAAGGGCCGAACTTAGCACGCGATCGCGTCCGATTTCCTCTTTAAATCGCGGCGTTTCCCGCTCGCCGGCGTTTACTTGGCGCTGACGGTGCTGATCGGGACAGGTTTGCGCAGTTCTTCGGCAGTCCAGGGCTTGGTCCGGTCCTTGATCGCCGCCCGGACGCTCGTGACAAAACTGGTCGCGACAGCCGGGGACGTGTGCTCCCACTCGCGGCGGATGTAGGTCAGGATGCCGGCGACTTCTTCGTCGGAAAAAATAGGCAGGCCGGGCATTTCGAGCTGCCACTTGGTGCCGGCGACTTCGATCGGGCCGGTGAGGCCCTGGGTCACGATGCGGATGAGCCGGTCGGGCTGGCCGAGGGTCCATTCGGAATTGACCAGCGTCGGGGCGAGGCCCGGCAGGCCCTGGCCGTTGGGCTGATGGCAGGCGGTGCAGATCGTGGAATAGATCGTTTTGCCTTTCTCAAAAAGTGCCTGTTCCGCGTCCGTGAGCGGCAAGACCTTCGTCTCCACCCAGCCGGGTTTGCCGGGCCAGACGATCTGATCGTTGATGCGGCCGGTCAGCGGTTTGACCTTGGCGTCCGTCGCCGAAAGGAGCGTCGTGAGAGCGGTGGGCGTGGCCTTGAGTTTGAGCGGGTTGGGAACGGTGCCGGGCTTGCTCCCCTTCGAGGGCGGCTTGCCGGCGAGGCCATTCAGAAGCGCGATCTGGCGGGTGCTTCCGAGCGGTTGCGCGGCGGTAAGTTCGAGCAAGCGGCTGACGCGCGAGCCCTGGCGCTCGCGCATGACGCAGCCCGCGAGCGCGGCGAGCACGCCGCTCTTGCCGAGCCTGGCGTCTTCCGCCGCCGGCAATTTCAACAGCGATTCGAGCAGCTCCAGTTCTTTGCCGAACTGTCCGCTGGCCACGGCTTCACCGAAAAGCGGGCCGGATTTCTCCAGCAACGTGACCAGCGTCTTTTCAACGTCGGGCTGGCCGCTGAGCTTGAAAGTGAGATGCAGGCGGACTTCCGCGCTCGGATCGGCGGCGAGCCTGGTCAGTGCCGGCGTGAGCGATGGATCGGCGAGGCGCACGGCGGTCACGCGCACTTTCTCGTGCTTGTCGGCCAGCGCTGTCGTGAGGATTTCCGGCGTCAGTCCGTTCAAGCCTTCGAGCGTCCAGAGCGCCTGCACGCGGGTTTGTGGCGAGGCGTGCGTCGTGGCGAGCTTTTGCACCGCGGGCACCACGCTGGCGTCGCCGCGCTCGACGAGCACCCGCTGGGCGGTGTCGCGCACCCAGCCATTGGCGTGCGTGAGCAGCGGCGCGATTTTCGCCGACTCCTTGGGCAGCCGCACCGGCTTCGGCGCGGCCTTGTCCGGCACGATCCGGTAGATGCGCCCGAGGTTGATCGGCGCCTCCAGCTTCCGCTCGTGGATATTCGCCACGAGATAGTAGGTGAGGAAGCCCTTGTGCTGGATGACGCCGCGCGACATGTCCACGATGTAGAGAGCGCCGTCGGGACCGGTGTAAGCATTCACCGGGCGGAAACGCTCGTCAGTCGAGGTCAGAAATTCCGTGCCTTCGTAGGCGTTCTTCGCCGTCACTTCACCGTCCTTTTCGCTCAAGATGAGTCGCTTCACGAGGTTGCCGCAGGGCTCGGGGATAAAGGCGTTGCCGTGGAATTCCTTCGGGAAAAGATCCCCGCGATAGATGGCCGCGCCACAGGTGCCGGTGACCTGCTGCAGCGTGCCGTCGGCGCGCAGCGTGGCTTTGTCCACCTTGCCATCCTTGCCTTTGGTTTCCTCCTTGTAGCCGCGATTCACGCCGGGCGTCGGATGCGAAGGCCAGCACGTCTGGTCTTTCATTACTTGGAAGCCGAGCGCGGTGCGGTTCGCGAGGCGCGGGTTGCGCAGGTAGTAGGCGGGCGGGACGAGGTCGGCGCGGAGGAGATCGCTGTTCGAATTGGTGTAGCGGCGGCCCCAGTCATCCTGCGTGCAGCCCCACTGGCCGGCGCTGGTCGTTTCCTCTTTCAAAAACTGCCCACCCTGCAGCCGGAACCGCGTGGGGTAACCGGCGGAGCTGATCCAGTTGTCGAGCATCCACGTCGGGCTGTTTGCCATGTGCTCGGGCTGACCGCCCGCCGTCGCATAGCGATCCGTCACGACTTCCTTTTTGTCGGCCACGCCGTCGCCGTCGGTATCGCGATACCAGACGAGATTCGGCGGTTCATTGATCAGCGCCCCGTCGCCGAGCGCCATCACCGCGCGGGGCATCACGAGCTTGTCGGCAAACACCGTCGCCTTGTCCATTTTGCCATCGCCATCGGTGTCTTCGAGCCGGCTCACGCGCCCGATCGCCTGGTCTTCGCCGGTGCCATCGACATCGTGCATGTAACCGCGCATCTCGCAGACGTAGAGCCGGCCTTGATCGTCCCACGAAATGGCCACGGGCGATTCGATCATCGGCTCGCTGGCCACGACTTCCGCTTTGAAACCCGGCGGCAGCTTGAAGGCCTTCACCGCTTCCTCCGGCGTCAGCACGGGTGGCGGTGGGAGCGGGAATTTGATCACCGGATTGGTCGGTCCGCCGCCCGCGCGTTTCGGCCCCGTGGGCTCGGGCTCAGTCGCTTTCGGCTCGGCCGGTCTCGCTTCAGTTGCGGGTTTGGCCGCGGCACCCGCTTTGCCCTTCGGCCCGAGCGCGCCGGCGGGTTTCGGTGCCGGTGTCGCTGGTTTCTTCGGCGGGTTCGCAGTCGGGCCCTTGCCCATCTCGGCAGGTTTCGTTGTGGTCACGGGCACCGGATCGTTTTTCCCGGTGTAATCATTCCACGCCTTCTGAATCACCTCCGGCGACGGCAGCGCCCCTTCTGAAATCAGGAACCGCACGCGGATCTCCAGCGTCTGATTCGCCGCGAGGCTCGCCTTCCAAAACGCGCCGAAGCGCCCGTAATCGCGATACGCCGAGGCGCGTCCGCCCGGCGGATTGCCCGGGTGGCTGAGATACACCACGCTGAATCGCTGGCCGCCGACGATGTAGCTCTCGCCGAACCACGGGTAGTCCGTGTCCTTGTGCGCATCGGCGTTCTCCTTCGGGTAGATATAGACCGCGCTGGTCTTGTCGATTTCATCGGCCGGCCGGAAGTGCAGCCCCGCGTGCTCCGGGTCACCGTCGAAGGTCGTGTCGCCCGCGACCGCCTTGAGCTTCGACGCGACGTCGATCAGCGCATAGCCCGGCGCCGGCGCGGGGAGGAAAGTGAAGGTCCGCTCGTCTTCCAACACCGTGGCGTCGGGCGTCTCGCCCTGCCAGCGGACCAGCGAAGTAAACGTCGCCCGATCTTTGTCCGCGGATTTGGCGAGGAACTTTTCATGCACCTGATCGCCACCCTTCATGTGCCAGCGGTCGTAGGTCTTGCCGCCCACGCCGAGTTTGTTCCAGCCGAGATAAATTCCGCGATGATGCGGGAGCAACCCGCCCGCGCCTTTCGTGATCGGTCCGGTGCCCGCGGCATCGAAGACATGCAAATATGGCTTGTAAGTCTCCGCCTGCCGCGTCGGCGTGGAAACGTCGTGTCCATTCATGTAACGCGCGATGATCTTCCCGTCCCGGAGCACATCGAGCGACTCCCCGGCCTTTTCCTGAAAGCTGAACCCAGCCGATTCGGCGAAGGTCAAACAAGGCGTGAAAACGGTCGCGAGAAGGACAGCAAGAAACGACAGGGAGAAGCTAGGGAGGCGCATGGCGGCGGGAAGGTTAGGGTGAATCTCTCCCTTTGCAAGAAACGGGCTTGCGCGATGATGGCGCCCGGCCGGCCAGCCTGCTTGACTATTACGAATGCGTAATAAAATTGGCGCGAGAGCTTGCGGGCGTTGTCTTTTGCGGCGACTGACTCGCCTCAGCCCAGAGATCCCGAACCGATGTTTCACCGCTCTCTCCTAATCGTTCCATTTGTCGCCGCCGGTTTGATGCTGGCAGGTTGCCAGAAAAAAGCAGCGACTGGAGTAACGGAGCCGCCTGCAGTGACGGTCGCCCGCCCGATCGCGAAGCGGCTCACCGAGTGGGATGAATTCACCGGCCGACTCGCGGCGGTCGCGTCGGTCGAAGTGCGGGCGCGCGTCAGTGGTTATCTGGAAAGCACGCATTTCCAGGAAGGCACCGAAGTGAAAGTGGGCGACCTGTTGTTCGTCATCGACCCGCGGCGTTACCGGGCCGAGCAGGCCCGAGCAAAGGCGGAGGTGGCCAAGGCGCAGGCGGCGCTCGAACTGGCGGAAGCGGAAGCCGGGCGGGCGGCGCAGCTCGTCAAAACCCGCGCCATCTCCCAGGAAGAGGCGGATGTGAAAGTGAAGGGCCAAAGCCAGGCTTTGGCTTCCCTCCAGGCGGCCCAGGCTTCGCTCGATGCGGTGGCGTTGGAACTGGACTTCACCCGCGTCACCGCCCCGATCTCCGGGCGCATCGGGCGCAAGCAGGTCACGGAAGGCAACCTCATCACCGGCGGCCCCTCCGGCGCCACGGTGCTGACCACGATCGTCGCGCTCGACCCGATCTACTGCTACTTCGATGTCGATGAACGCTCCGCGCTGAAATACCGCGAACTCGTGCGCACCGGCAAACGCCCGAGCGCCTTGTTTTCCAAGATCCCCGCGCAGATGGGACTCGCGAACCAGACCGGTTTTCCGCATGAGGGGCTGATCGATTTCGTGGACAACGAAATCAGCACCACGACCGGCTCGATCCGCGCGCGGGGCATTTTCGACAACAAGGACCGGCTGATGGCGCCGGGCTTTTTCGCCCGCGTGCGCATCCCCGGCAGCGGCGATTACGACGCCATGCTCATCCGCGACGGGGCCATCGCGAGCGATCAAGGACGGACCTTCGTCTGGGTCGTGGGTGAGGATGAAAAAGTCACGCAACGTAACGTCACCGCCGGCCCACTCGAAGACGGCCTGCGCATTGTCCGGGAAGGGCTGCAGCCCACCGATCGAGTGGTCATCAACGGGCTCATGGCCGTACGCGCTGGCGTATCGGTTAATGCGCAGGAGGTCGAAATGAAAATCGAAACGACCGCGCCCGCTGTCGCCGCCCGCCCATGAAGATCCCTGCTTTCTTCACCGATCGCCCGGTCTTCGCGGCGGTGCTGAGCATCCTCATCACGCTCCTCGGCGGTCTCGCGTTTTTCCAGCTCCCGGTTTCGCAATACCCGGAAGTCGTCCCGCCCACGGTCATCGTCAGCGCCACCTATCCGGGCGCGAACGCGCAGACCGTGGCCGACACCCTCGCCGCGCCGCTCGAGCAGGAAATCAACGGCGTCGAAGGCATGCTCTACATGTCGTCGGGCGGCACCAGCGACGGCCGCCTGCAGATCGTCGTCACCTTCAAGCTCGGGACCGATCTCGATGAAGCGCAGGTGCAGGTGCAAAACCGCGTTAATGCCGCGCTCCAGCGGCTCCCCGAGGATGTGCGCCGTCTCGGCGTGACCGCGAAGAAGCAGTCGCCCGACCTCACGCTCGCCATCCAGTTTTACTCGCCCGACGGCTCGCGCGACACCTTCTACCTCGCAAACTACGTCACCCTACAGGTGCAAAATCGCATCGCGCGCATTCCCGGAGTCGCCGATGCCAATTCGCTCGGCGGCCAGGATTTCACCATGCGCGTCTGGCTTGATCCGGACAAACTCGCCGCACGCGAACTCACTTCCGGAGATGTCGTGCGCGCCATTCGCGAGCAGAATGTCCAGGTCGCCGCGGGCGCGCTCGGCCAACCGCCGTATCCGCAGGGCACCGAGTTTCAGTATACGCTTTCCGCGCAGGGCCGGCTCACGCAGGCGAATGAGTTCGGTGAGATCGTCCTGCGCACCGGCGCAAATGGCGATGTCATCCGCGTGCGCGACGTGGCCCGGGTGGAACTCGGCGCGCGCGAATACTCGGTGAAGAGTTACCGCGATGGCGCGAATGCCGTTTCGCTGCGCGTCTTCCAGCTTCCCGGCACCAACGCCCTCGAAACCGCCGACGCCGTTTACGCCGAGATGGCGAAACTCAAGGAACGATTCCCGCCCGGCGTCGATTACAGCATCAATTACAACCCCACGCGCTTCGTCCGGCAGTCGTTTGAATCCGTGCTCATCACGCTGCTCGAAGCCGTCGCGCTCGTCGTCCTCGTGGTCGTCCTGTTTTTACAGACGTGGCGGGCGTCGATCATCCCGCTGCTCGCCGTGCCGGTCTCGCTCATCGGCACGTTTGCGGTGATGGCCATGCTTGGCGCTTCGCTGAACAACCTCTCGCTTTTCGGTCTCGTGCTGGCCATCGGCATCGTGGTCGATGACGCCATTGTCGTGGTCGAAAACGTCGAGCGCTACCTCGCGGAGGGCCTCAGCCCGCGCGACGCCACCCTCAAGGCGATGGGCGAAGTCTCGGGCGCGCTCGTGGCCATCGCGCTGGTGCTCTGCGCGGTCTTCGTGCCGACCGCTTTTCTCGGCGGCATCACCGGCCAGTTTTACCGGCAATTCGCGCTGACCATCGCCACGGCGACCGTCATCTCCGCGATCACGGCGCTGACCCTTTCCCCAGCGCTCACCGCGCTCCTGCTCAAGAAACACACGCCCAGCCGCGGCCACAACGGCACCGGTGGACGCAAGATCGAAGGCCAATTCCGCAAGTCCGCGCTGCCGGCGTGGTTCCTGCGCACCAATGCCGACGGCGAGCAGGAAAATGTGGTCGTCGCGGGCGTGCATCGGTTCTTCCACTGGTTCAATAAGACCTTCGACCGTTTCTCCCGCTGGTACTCCCGCGTCGTGCGTTACATGGTGCATCACCGCGCCCGCGCCGTGCTCGTTTACGGCGGGCTGATTCTCGCCACCCTCTTCGTTTTCACCCGCGTGCCCGTCGGCTTCATCCCGCCGCAGGACATGGGTTATTTTCTCGTCGTCGTGCAGTTGCCCGACGGTGCCGCTTTCAACCGCACCGATGAAGTCGTGCGCCGTGTGGACCAAATCGCGCGCGACACCCCCGGCGTGAAGCATACGTTCGCCATCTCCGGCTATTCGTCCGTTTTCCAGGCGAACCAATCCAACGTCGGTGCCGCGTTCATCATTCCCGAGGATTTCGAAAAGCGAAAAGACAAGTCCCTCTCCGCGCAGGCGCTGATGAATACGCTGCGCAAGAAATTCAGCGTCATCCAGGAGGCGCGCATCCTCGTCCTCCCGCCGCCGCCGTTGCGTGGTCTGGGCAACTCCGGCGGGTTCAAAGTTCAGGTGCAGGATCTCGACGGCGCCGGTCTGCCCGCGCTCCAGGCGGCCACGCAGTTGCTCCTCGATTCTCTGGCCAAAGAGCCCGGCTTCACTTCGCTCATCACCGGTTTCCGACCGAATGCGCCGCAGTTCTTCGTCGATATCGATCGCGCCGCAGCGAAGAACCTCGGCGTCTCGCTCGCCGAAATTAATGAAACGCTCCAGGTCAGCCTCGGTTCGGTTTACGTGAACGACTTCAACCTCTACGGCCGCACCTACCAGGTGTATGCCATGGCCGAGCCCGAGTTCCGCAATTCGCCGGAAGACGTCGGTCGTCTCCAGACGCGGAATCGCGATGGGCAGATGGTTCCGCTCGGCTCGCTCGTCGATGTGAAGCGAATCGGTGGCGCGGATCGCGTGCAGCGTTACAACATGTTCACCAGCGCCGACATCAACGGCGCCACCGTCGGCCTGAGCTCCGGCCAGATGATCGAAGCGCTCGAGCGCGTGGCCGCAAAATCGCTGCCGCCCGGGTACGCCGTCGAGTGGACCGACCTCACCTATCAGCAAATCCTCGCGGGCAATTCCATCGTCTATGTCTTCCCGCTGTGCGTGCTCTTCGTCTTCCTCGTGCTCGCCGCGCAATACGAAAGCTGGGGCCTGCCGCTCGCGGTCATCCTGATCGTGCCGATGTGTCTGCTCAGCGCACTCGGCGGCGTCTGGCTCGTCGGCCAGGACAACAACATCTTCACCCAGGTCGGCCTCGTCGTGCTCATCGGCCTCGCGAGTAAAAACGCCATCCTCATTGTCGAGTTTGCGCGGCAACTCGAAGACGCAGGCCGCGACGCAATCGAGGCCGCGATCGAAGCCGCGCACCTGCGCCTGCGCCCGATCCTGATGACCAGCATGGCCTTCATCCTCGGCGTCGTGCCGCTCGCGCTGGCCACCGGCGCAGGATCGGAAATGCGCCGCGCGCTCGGCACCACCGTCTTCTGGGGCATGCTCGGCGTCACCGCGTTCGGCCTGTTGCTCACGCCAGTTTTCTACGTCGTGATCCGGCGCTTCACGCTGCGCCGGAAGCCGAAGCCCCCGACGACTCCAGCGCCGAAAGTCGAGCCCGCCGAGGAACTCGCGCTGCCTCAGGGCACGAGTGCGTAGGCCGCCACGCTGTTCTCGTCCTTCACGTAAATCTTCCCGTCGGCATACGCCGGGCTCGCCCAAGTCTTCGCGCAAAGCTGCGCGCGACCGAGTTCCTCGTACTTCGCCGGATTGGCTTTGAGCAGCAGCAGTTCGCCGGCGGAAGTGAGCGCGAGCAGTTTGTCGTTCACCGCCGTGATGCTCGTGTAGTCGCCGAAGCCGGGCTGCGCCCAAAGCTGCGCGCCGGTTTCGAAATTGAGGCACACGAGACTCGCGCGATTGCCGTCGCCGAGCGTGTAGAGATGTTTGTCGAGCAGCGTCGGCGTCCCGATCACCGTCTTGACCGCTTGCGCCGTCCAGATCGGCTCCGCCTTCACCTCCGCACCGCTCTTCGTGATGCCAAAGCGAATCGTGCCGATGCTCGTCGAGGCGACCGTCACGGTGTCGCCGGAAAGCAGCGGCGTGCAGGCGTGGCGTTTCGCGCCAGTCTTGAGCGGCACGCGCCAGAGGATCTTGCCGCTGCCCGCGTCCACGCCCATGAGCGCGTCGGCAGTGAAATGCACCACCTGCCGCAACCCCGCGAGTGTGCCGACCATCACCGACGAGTAAGCCGTATTGTCATCGCCCGCGCGCCAGATTTCCTTGCCGGTCTTTTTGTCGAAAGCGACGAGCGTGCCCTTCTCCGGACTGCCCACGGGGACGAAGATGCGATCACCATCGATCGCCGCGGAGCCATTGTTCCCATGCCGCCGCGAGGCCGTTTCCTTGGCCGCGGCATCGCCGCTCTTGTTGCCAAACCAGGTCGCGCCGTAGTCCGCGCCGAAGCTGAATTTCCACAGCGTCTTGCCATCGGCCAGCGCGAGGCAGCGAAACTCGCCTTCGCCCGTCTGCGTATAGACGCGATCGCCATCGATGAGCGGCGTGCAGCGCGGGCCGCCGCCGTAGTCGGGCGAGAAGATGACCTTGGCCCCGACGGGCACGATCCAGATCTCTTTGCCGGTGGTCGCGTCCACGCAGTGCGCGGTTTCGTTTTCGCCCTGCGCATCCATATAGACGACCTTATTGCCGGCGATGACCGGCGACGACTGCCCGGGACCGGCGGGGATTTTCCAGAGCACCTTCGGCTCGGCGGGGAGCTTCTCGAGTTGGTGCCGCTGATCGACGACCACACCGTCGCGGTTCGGCCCGCGCCATTGCGGCCAGTCGGCGGCTTGAGCGGAGACGGTGAAAGCGAGGATCGAAGCGCAAAGCGCGGAGGTGCGGATGTTCATGGCGGGTGTTGCTTTACTAACCCGCGGACCGCGCGCTGCCCAAGATATTAAATGCAGCTCAATGCGAAGGCGCGTCCAAGGTTTCCCACGCTCGCCGGTTTCTGCTTTCATCCCGCCATGCCCCTCGCCCCCGCGCTCTTCGACCTCCAGATCAACGGCTACGCCGGCGTCGATTTTCAAGACCCCGAGCTGACCGAAAATCATCTACTCGACGCGCTCGACGCACTCCAAGCGACCGGCACGCGCCGACTGCTGCTCACGCTCATCACCGATCAACTCGATGCCTTGGAGAACAAATTTCGCCGTTTGGAGAAGATGCGCGCGCGCAGTCCGTTCATCGCGGAAATGGTCTGCGGTTATCACCTCGAAGGGCCGTGGCTCAGCCCGGAGGAGGGTTATCGCGGCGCGCATCCCGGCGAGCTGATGTGCGCGCCGGACCTGGCGGCTTTCAAGCGGCTGCAGAAGGCCGCGGGCGGAAACATCCGACTGCTCACCGTCGCGCCCGAATGGCCGGGCTCGGCCGAATTTATCGCCGCCGTGGCCTCGCCGCGCGTCATCATTTCCCTCGGCCACACCAATGCCAGCGAGGCGCAGATCGATGACGCCATACGCGCGGGGGCCACCATGGTCACGCACCTCGGCAACGGCTGCCCGGTCACGCTCCCGCGCCACGACAATGTGATCCAGCGCCTGCTCGCCCGCGATGAACTCATCGCCTGCCTCATCCCCGACGGCGCGCATATCCCGCCCTACGCGCTGCGCAATTTCTTCCGCGCCAAACCGCCCGGCAAAGTCCTCCTCACGACCGATGCGATGGCCGCCGCCGGTGCGGCTCCGGGGCGTTATCGCATTGGCCGGCTCGAAGTGGAATCGCGCGATGGCGTCGTCCGCGCGCCCGGCAGCGCCAACCTCGCCGGTTCCTGCCTCACTCCGGCGCAGGGCGTCGCCAATGCCGCGCGCTGGCTTGGCATTCCGGTTTCGGAAGCGCGGGCGATGTTTTCCAAACGCGTCGCCGAAGTCTTCGGAATCGACTTGCCGATGATCGAATTTCGGTGAGAAATCCCGACCCCGTTGTTGCCAACTCTTTCATGAAAACCAGCAAGTATGATTCTTTGGAGGTTCGCCAATATTCCGGTCGCCCGGCGCTTGGTTCAGCGTCCGCAGCGCTCGTGGCCGATGCCATCCGCCTCGCCTGCAGCACGCGCGGCGAGGCCCGGGTGATCTTCGCCTGCGCACCTTCGCAGCATGAATTCCTCGCCAGCCTCGTGCGCCATCCGATTGCCTGGGGCAAGGTTACGGTTTTCCACATGGACGAATACATCGGCTTGCGCGGCGACCACCCGCAGAGCTTTCGCCACTTTCTCCAGACGCACCTGCTCGATCGTGTCGCCGCGCCTCATGCGGTGCATCTCATCCAGGCGGAAAAAGACCCCGTCCACGAAACCACGCGCTACGGGCAGTTGCTCGCGGAAAAACCGATCGATGTCGTCTGCCTCGGCATCGGCGAAAACGGTCACCTCGCCTTCAACGATCCGCCCGTCGCCGACTTCCGCGATCCGAAGAGCATCAAGATCGTGGAACTCGACAACGCCTGCCGGCAGCAGCAGGTGAACGACGGTTGCTTCCCGACCTTCGACTCCGTGCCCACGCACGCGCTCACGCTCACCATCCCGACGCTCGTCGGCGCGCGCACCGTCTCGTGCGTCGTGCCCGGCGAACGCAAGGCGCAGGCCGTGCGCGACACCTTGCTCGGGCCGATCGGCACCGCGTGTCCGGCTTCCATCCTGCGCCAGCACAAGGACGCCGTGCTGCACATCGACGACGCCTCCGCTTCCCTCCTCGCCAAATGAAAACGCGCTTTGCTTTCGCCGGGTTCCGCCACGGCCACATCCTCGATCTGCTCACTGGCGTGGAAGAGCGCGCCGATGCCGAGGTTGTGGCGTGTTGCGAAGAAGACGCCGCCGCGCGCGAGGATCTCGCCGCCAAGGGCCGCGTGAAAATAACGCACACCGACTTCGCCGCGATGCTGCGCGAGGTCGAGTGCGAGGTCGTCGCCATCGGCGACTACTACGCCAAACGCGGCACGTTGGTCCTCGCGGCCTTGCGCGCGGGCAAACACGTCCTCAGCGACAAGCCGCTCTGCACCACGCTTGCGGAGCAGGAGGAGATCGAACGGCTTGCCGCGGAGCGCGGGCTCGTCGTCGGCTTGCAACTCGACAGCCGCGGTTACGCCGCGTTGCGGAAATTGCGCGAGATCATCCGCGGCGGCGAGATCGGCGAGGTCGCGACCATCCGCATCGATGGCCAGCACCCGCTGCTCCTCGGCACACGTCCGGGCTGGTATTTCGAGCCGGGCAAACACGGCGGCACGATCAACGACATCGGTATTCACGCGTTCGATTTCGTGCCGTGGTTGACCGGCCTGCGCTGGCGCGAAGTAAATGCCGCGCGTTGCTGGAATGCCAAGGCGCGCGAGTTCCCACACTTCCACGACTGCGCGCAATTCCTCGCCACGCTCGACAACGGCGCTGGTGTGCTCGCCGACTTCTCCTACCTCGCGCCCGACACGCTCGGCTACAAGCTCCCGCACTACTGGCACATCGTGGTCCACGGCACGCGCGGCCTTGTGGAGACGAACCTCTTCGCCAAGGAACTGACCGTGATCAAGGACGGCAGCACCGCGCCGGAGATAGTCCCGGCCGGCGACGACCGCACGCGCGGTTACATCGAAGACTACCTCCAGGAACTGCGCGGCAATGTCGCAATGTCCGACCTCACCTCCGCCGCGTGCCTGCAGGCGTCGCGGCTCGCGCTCGAAGCGCAGCTTGCCGCGGATCGCAAATAACTCAGCGCGCGATTTTCCAGAGGTGCGCCTCGGTGCGGATGAAGAGTGTGCCGTCGGCCACGGCGTAGGAAGCCAGCGAGCGTTCACCGAGATCGTTGGTCGCGAGCAGCTCGTAAGTCTGGCCCGCTTTCACGACATAGCCGACGCCGGTTTCATTTTGGAAATAGACGCGACCATCGACCGCGATCGGTGACGCGGAGAAATTCCCGCCGAGCCGCTCACTCCACCGCACCTCGCCGGTGCGCGCGTCCGCGCAGGTGGCGATGCCGGCATCGGAGACGAAGTAAACTTCTTCACCGACTACGATCGCCGACGGTGTGTGCGGCGCGCCTTTGCTGATCGACCACGCGATATTGGTCGCCGTCGCATCACCCGCTGCGCCTGCCGGCTTGATGGCGTAGAACGCGGCGCGATCGTAACCCGAGCCGAGAAAGAGCAGCCCGTGCGCGAAGACCGGGCGCGGGATGACGGAGTAACCTTCGCCATACCCCACGCGCCATAGCTCGCGCCCATCAGCCGGATCGTAAGCGCAGACGAAGCCGCTGCCGGGACTGATGATCTGCTTCACCCCGCCGACTTCGATCGCGAGTGGTGTGGAAAAGGAGAACTGCTTCTTCGCCGGAGAATTGCGCGCCGTTTTCCAGCGCACCGCGCCGGTCGCGACATCGAGCGCCGCCACGAATGGATCCTTCTGCCCGTCGGCGCTGAAAATGAGCGCGTCGCCGACGAGGATGGGCGAGCCGCCGTTGCCGTGCGTCGGCGGATAGTCGAGTTCCGTCTGGCGCCAGAGGACCTTGCCCGCGAGATCGAGCGCCGCAGTGCCCATGTGGCCGAAGTGCACGAAGAGCCGGTCGCCGGTGACGATCGGCGTGCCGCTGGCCGGGGAATTTTTGCGGTGCATCGCGGCGACGCGCGAAGGGTCGGGCCGCAGGATTTCCGTGTCCCAGAGCACGCGTCCATCCGCGGCGTCGAGGCAAAGCGCGTGCAGCGTGATGTCGCTCCCGCCGGCATCGGGCACGGCGCTCGTGAGGTAAAGCCGCCCCTTGCTCAGCACCGGCGAAGACCAGCCGCGCCCAGGCACTTCGACCTTCCACGCCACGCACTCTGTCGCGCTCCACTGCACCGGCACATTCGCGGCTTGCGAGAGGCCTTGCCCGGTCGGGCCGCGGAATTGCGGCCACTCGGTCTCCGCGGCCGAACTGCCGGTGGCGAGGATGGCGCCGGAGAAAAAGCCGAGCGCCAGGATGCGAAGACGAGGAAAGCCGGGGGTGGTCATGCAGCGGAAGTAACCGCCCGCCGCGCTCAACTCAATCCCGATGCGCGATCAAAGCGGGCGCAGCATCCGAAAATGCGGTCCCGCGCTCGGGATGTCGAAGACGCCGCCCTGCACCTCGAAGCCGTGTCGCGAGTAAAAGCCCGCGGCTGGAGTGCGCGCGTTGCACCAGATCCAATTCGCGCCCGCGCGCTGCGCCTCGGCGATGCAGGCTGCGAGAAGCGCGCTGCCTGCGCCCCGCCCGCGCACTTCCTCCGTCGTGGCCATGCCGCGCACCTGATAGGCTGAGCCTTCGTGCGGCGGCTGATCGAGCAGCGGGACGTAGTGCATCGTCGCGACGCCGACGAGGCGCTCTTCCACAAACGCGCCGAAGTGCCGCGAGCTGCCCGCGTCGTCGCCGGGAAAGATCGCCGTCTCCCGCGGCAGACCCGCGCGCAGGATGGCGTGGCGCAGCGGGATCGTTTCTTCGGCGGTGATCGCGCGGACTTCGATCGGGTTCATGCGTCCGGTTTAGCAAACGCGCCGCGTGCCGCGCACCATTTTCCATTTCCCAACACGCACCGCTTCGCCTTTTCTACGCGCGTGCCCATCCCCGAACATTCCCGCCGCGCATGAGTGCGCTCGTGTTGTTGCTCATCGGCCTGGTCATCGTGGTCGGCGGCATTCTTTGGCTGCGGCTGCACGCTTTCCTCGCGCTGATCCTCGGCGCCTTCGCCGTGGCCCTGCTTACGCCGGAGACGGCCCTCCGCACGCACGCCGACGAACGGATCAAGAAGAGTGAATTGACCGAAAAGGCGGCGACCAAGTTCGTCGGGAAAGCGGCGTCCTCGCGGGTCGCGGATGAGTTTGGCGCTACGTGCGCAAAGCTCGGCATCCTCATCGCCATGGCCACGATCATCGGCGAGGCGATGCTCCTTTCCGGCGCGGCCGAACGCATCGCGGCCACGCTGCTCCGCTGGTTTGGCGCGGCCCGCGCGCACTGGGCGTTTTTTACCGCGTCGTTTGTCCTCTGCATTCCCGTGATGCTCGACACGGTCATGTATCTCCTCGCGCCGCTCTTCAAGGCGCTCGCGCGCAAGACCGGGCGCGACTACCTGCTGCTCGTCATGTGTACCGTGGCGGGCGGCACGATCACCCATTCGCTGGTCCCGCCGACGCCCGGCCCGCTCTTCGTCGCGGGTGATCTCGGAGTGCCGCTCGGGCTCATGATCGGCATGGGCAGCTTGATCGGTCTCGGCGCCGCGCTGGTCGGCGTGGTCTTCGCGCATTGGTCCAATCGGCGTTACGCTCTGGAGGTTCCGATCGAGGAAATCGCCGAGACGAAAACCGAGCGCGTGCTGCCTTCGCTCGGCCTGGCGCTGCTGCCGGTCGTGCTGCCGATCCTGCTCATCGGGCTCGATGCCTCATTCTCCGAGTCGCTGAAGAAAACCGGTGGTGCGCTTGCGTGGTTCATCAAGACGATCGGCGACAAAGACATGGCGCTCACGCTCGGCGCGCTCGCGGCGCTCGTGCCGCTCATCGGCCGGAGCGGCGATGGCGCAAAGGCGGTGAGGAGCGCGGTCAGCGAGGGTGCGGTGATCCTGCTCATCATCGGCGCGGGCGGTGCATTCGGCGGCGTGCTCCAGCAGACTGGCATCGCGGGCGAACTCGCGGACCATTTCCAGCACGTGCATCACCTCGCGCTGCCGGCGGTTTTTCTCGTGACGTGCCTCGTCCGCACCGCGCAGGGCTCGGCGACGGTGGCGATGATCACCGCCGCCCCGATCGCCAAGGCGCTCATCGCCGGCGGAGCGCCGATCCACCCGGTCTATTTCGCCATCGCCATCGGCTGCGGTTCGAAGCCTTTCCCGTGGATGAACGACGCTGGCTTCTGGATCATCACCCGGCTCTCCGGGATGCGCGAAGCCATGGGGCTCCGCACGATCTCGCCGATGATGTCCATCCAAGGCGTCGCCGGGCTCATCCTCACGATGCTCTTCGCCTGGCTCCTGCCCCTGCGCTGACGCCGCGCGGCGCAACTCGCTCGCTTTCTCCGCCCGTCGCGTTACCGTCCCGCCCAATCTTTTTACCACCATGACCGGCAATCCCACACTTTCCGAAACCACCTTCCACGAAGTCCGCCCCACGATCGTCGGTGAATCCCAGACCATGACCGTGCAGGGCGCGGTCAATAAAACCGCGCTGCTGCTTCTCTTTACCGTCATCGCCGCGGGCTATACCTGGAATCTCGCTGCGACCAGCGGGCCGGCCGCGGCCAAAGGTTGGATGATCGGCGGCGCCATCGCCGGCTTCGTCATTGCGCTCGTGACCACCTTTAAAAAGTCGTGGTCGCCCGTCACCGCGCCGCTCTACGCGATCGTCGAGGGGCTGTTCCTGGGCGCAATTTCTTTCTTCTTCGAGAAGCAGTTTCCCGGACTCGTGGTGCAGGCGGTGATGTTCACCTTCGGCACGCTCGCCGCCCTGCTTTTCGCCTACACCACGGGAATCATCCGCGCTAGCGCCGGGCTCCGTCGTGGTATCGTCGCGGCGACTTTGGGCATCGCGCTGGTCTATCTCGTCTCGATCGTCCTTGGCTTTTTTGGCATCCAGATTCCCGGCATCTTTGGCAACGGGCTGATCGGCATTGGCTTCAGCGTCGTCGTGGTCATCGTCGCGGCGATGAACCTCGTCCTCGATTTCGACCTGATCGAAAACGGCGCCCAATCCGGCGCGCCGAAATACATGGAGTGGTATGCCGGTTTTGCGCTGCTGGTCACGCTGATCTGGCTCTACCTCGAAATCCTCCGCCTGCTCTCGAAGCTGCGCAGCCGCTAACCGTTTTTTCCGCGCGGCTCTGACTCGGAATGGGGTCTTCACGAGGGGCGTGAAGGCCGTCCGGCGCCGGGCGCGGCCTGCTGGCTTTACAAGCCGGCCCGGCCACGGAAGTCTCCACCTCCTATGCAGTTCGTCGGTCTCCTTTTAATCGTCAACAGCCTCGTCGGCGGCGCGTGGTGGATCGCCACCGGGCGTCCGCAAATGATCGTCGTCCCGATCTGCGTGGCCGCGCTCGGCGCGGGCGTCTATCTCATGGCGAGTGAAGGCCGCACCATCAGCACGGGCCCGACTTTAAGCCGGGCGGAACTCAAGGAACTGTCGGACGAGACGGCGAAGGCCAAGGCGATCCTCGCCGATTTGCAGGATCAGACGGCGGCTGCGGACTGGCACCTCAAGCAGCTCGACGAACACGTGCAGACCACGAGCGTCCTGCCCGACGGGCGGACGCGCGTCGGCAATACCGTGATGGGCCAACCGACCGTGCTCACGCCGAAGCTGGAGGCGTTGCAGAAGCTCGGGACGAACCAGCCGGCCGAGGCCTTTACCTTGGCGAAGGAAGCGGTGGGCCTCTACGAAACCACGCGCGATCAGATCAAAGGCGCGAGCATCGTCACGGGCGATATCGGCCCGGAGATGGCGGCGTGGCTTTATACGACGGGGGCCACGGCGGCGCAGCGCACCGGCGATCACGACCTGAGCCTGCAATGGGCGCGGGCGGCCGTGACGGCGCGCGCGACGACCGAGCGGCACTGCCTGCTCGTCACCGCGCTGGTCAACAAAGGCCTGCAAGCCGAGGCCGACGGGCTCATTCAGCACGAGTTGAAAGCGGGCGGCCCCGAGGCGACGAAATTCCGCGCTTTCCTCGACCAGTACAAGATCCCTTACAAACGCTCGAACTAACCGCGCGCACCTCTCGCCATGGACTCCCCCCGACTCCTCCTCGACGCCCACCTCGACATCTCGATGAACGCGATGGAGTTCAATCGCGACCAGCGCGCCACGCTCGAGGCGATCCGCCGCACCGAGCTCATCACGCCCGACGACGGCCTGCCGCACCGCCAGCGGAACACGGTGTGTTTTCCCGAACTGCGCCGCGGTCGCTTCGGCATCATCGTCGCCACGCAGATCGCACGCTACGCGCCGCGTTTTCACAATCTCCCCGGCTGGCGCAGCCCCCAGCAAGCCTGGGCGCACACCCAGGGCCAGCTCGCCTATTACCGCGCCATGGAGGAGTGCGGCGAACTCGTCCAGCTCCGCACCGCCGCGCAGCTCGAGGCCCACGCCGCGCTGTGGCAGAACGCGAGCGCTGAAGAAGCGGCGAAGCTCCCCATCGGCTACCTGCTCAGTCTGGAAGGTGCGGACTCCATCCTGAGCTGGCGGCATTTGGAAAAATCGCGCGCCGACGGACTCATCGCGCTCGGCCCCGTGCACTACGGCCCCGGCATCTACGGCCACGGCACCGACGACGCCGGCCCGCTGCCCGCGAAGGGTCGCGAGCTGCTCACGGAAATGGAGCGGCTCGGCCTCATCCTCGACGTCACCCACCTCTGCGACGAAAGCTTCTGGGACGCGCTCGGGCATTTCCACGGCGCCGTCTGGGCGAGCCATCACAATTGCCGCGCGCTCGCCAACTGGAACCGCCAGCTCGCCGACGACCAGATCAAGGCGCTCATCGACCGCGGCGCCGTCATCGGCATGGCCTTCGACGCGATCATGATGGTCCACGGCTGGGCGCACCGCCGCTCCCAGCCGCAGGATTTCGGGCTGAAGATCGAAAAAATCTGCGAGCACATCGACCACATCTGCCAGCTCGCCGGCAATGCCCGCCACGTCGGCATCGGCAGCGACCTCGACGGTGGCTTCGGCACCGAGCAGACGCCCATGGATCTCGACAGCATCGCCGACCTCGCCCGCCTCAGCCCGCTCCTCGCCGCGCGCGGCTATTCCGCCGCCGACATCGAAGGCATCCTCAGCGGCAACTTCCTCCGCTTCCTCCGCGAGCACTTGTCCTAGGCGCTACTGCAGCGTCTTGATGAAGAGAATGAGCGAGTCGATCTGCGCTTCGTTGAGCACACCGGAGTAGATCGGCATGCCGGCTTCGACTTTCTCGTAGCCTTTCAGGATTTTCGCCGAGGGTGTTAGGATCGATTCGCGAAGATAGTCGTCCGTGGCTTCGATGGTGCCGCCTTTGAAGATGTCGCGCTTTTTGCCGTAGAGCCCGCGCCAGCCGGGGCCGATCTTGGGCTGCGAGACGCCGTCGTCGATGGCGTGGCAGGCCATGCAGCCCATGAGGTTGTAGAGCCGCTGGCCTTCCTCGGCGCTGGCGGGCGCGCTGCCTTTGGCGAGCGAAGGTTTCGGTGTGAGATCGATTTCGATTTTGTCGAAGCCCTCGGCGATGGGGTCGAACTTCGTAAGTTCGTAAGGCGTGAAGTAGGTGTTGCCTTCGACTTTCAATCCCTCGGGCGTGGTCAGGCCCCAGCCGAGGCGCATTTGCTGCACGGGTTTCATGTCGGGCACGCCGACGAAGATACTGCGGCCGTCTTTGGAAAGATACGCGCTGCTTGGTGTTAGCCAATCCTGGCCGGGCGTGCCGTCGGCTTTGAGATGGGGTGAGCCGTATTTGAAGGTGCGCTGGTAGTGCCAGCTCTCGGCGGTATAGCTGGCGCGGTCGGTCGCGATCTTGGGATCTAGCGGCACGTCGAAGCGCACGAGCACGCCTTTATCCATCGGCAGGACCTCGCGCGGCAGGGTGACAGGCGCGCCGGTGTAGCGCACGCGGCCGAGGGCGCTGAGCGCCTTCGAGGTGGTGCCCCAGCCGACGACTTGGAAGCCGGTGACGTAGAGCGCGCCATCGGCGGGGTTGACCGCGGCATTGAGCGCGGGCACGTCGAAGTCGCGCACGACGCTGACCACAGCGGCCTGCGGCTTCGCGCCGCGGGTGTTCAGCAGCACGCGGAAAAGCTCGGGGCGATTGAAGCCGACGTGGATGAGCGCGTCATTGAGCGGTCCCATTTTGGCGCCGGTGAGCCAGACCTGCGAGATGGCGGAGGCATTGACCTGGTGCGGAATCCACGTGAGCGGGTCGGCGATGGGCGCGGGGTATTGCTCCTTGGGCAGCAGTTCGCTGAGGAAGCCGTGGAACTCCGGCTTGTCCAGAATGTAGAGCGGCGTGGTCGGCGTGTAGTGGCCCTCCTGGTCGGCGACGGTGACGAGCCCGGTGCGCGGATTCACGCCGGCGTAGGGCTGGCGAAAACCGTAGCCGAGCACCGCGAAGCTTTGTCCATCGGCAGCCACACGGAGGACGCTGCCGTTGAGTTTGCTGATCGTGGAATCCTGCTGCCCGCCCTTGGCGATGACGAAGGAACCGTCGGGCGCGAGCTTGAGCGAGTTGGGGAACTCGCGGGTCTCGGCGGATTGCGGGAAGACGTTGGAGAAAAGCTCGTGGACATCGGCCTCGCCGTTGCCATCGGTGTCGCGCAGGCGCCAGATGCCGTTGCGGTCGAAGACGAAGATCTCGTCGTTGCGGACGGCGCAGCTCATGGGTTCGTGCAGCCCGGAGGTGAAGCGCTTCCACTTCACCGGCCCGGATTTTTCCGCGAGCCCGCGGACGAGCCAGACGTCGCCGTCGTAGGTGGTGGCGGCGGCGGTGCCGTCTTTGAGAAAGGCGATGTCGCAAAGGCGGACGTTGCGTTTCCACGGATTGGCGAAAGGCGGCGCGATGTGGTCCACGACGTAGGCGTCCTTGGCGATGGAAACGGTCGTCTTCGTCTCGACGACCTGCGGCCAGCGCGGGGCGGCGGGTTGCTCCGCAGACTTCGTGCGGTGGGCGGTCGCGCCTTCGCCAAAGGCGAAGCTGAGATCGATCGGCGTGTCGTGCGGCGGGATGCGCACGGCGAAGACGTCCTGCTCTTCGACGATCTTCACCGGGGCAGTGCTCTCCTGCGCAAACCGGGCGCTGCTTTCGCCGAGGGGCTTGCGACCGAGCACGAGCGCGAGCGGTTTTTGGCTCGCGGCGAGGTGAATGTGGCGCTGCACAAAGGCGGTCGCGCCTTCTCCCATGGCGGAGAAACGCTCCTGCACGGCCGCGCCCGCGACGGTGTATTCCAGCAGCACGCCTTCACTCGTGAGACGCACCGCCTTAAAGCGTCCGTGCTCCGCCGCGAGTGGCCCGCGACCGGGTTCCTCCGGGCTCGGCTGCGGCTCGCGCGGATCTTTCAGCGACACGTTCTCGCCGATCTGCCAGCCGGGATACACGCCATTGGTCAGCAGTAGGGTGCCGTCGGGTTTGGGCAGTTTGCTCTGTCCGCCGAGCGTCTTGAAATTTCCCGCCTCCTGATACGAAAGCGGCCCGAGCGCCTCGGGCGTCACGCCTTTCCCCCGCCACACCGCAGCGACCCGCAGGAGCTCGGTGTCGAAGCACACCCAGCAATCGTTTCCGAGGTTCAGGATGAGGCCGCGCGGGACGACATTCCACGGCTTCTCGTCCGCGTCTTTCGACCGCAGATCGAGCGCGGAGGAGAAGAACGGGAAGTCCTTTTCCACCCACGGCGCCCACTTGTCGGCAGCCGGGCAGAGCATGGTGGAAAGGGCGAGCAGCACGGGGAACAGGGCGGAAATTTTTCGCATGGTCGGGGGACGGGAAGGGACGTGTCGGCGTTGATATAGCGCGGCTCGCGTCGGGAAGGAAGTGTCGTGGCAGCGAACGCAGGCGGGGGAAACATAGCGGTTGACGGCGTAGGCTTGGAGGGACTTACTCCCTCCGCTTCATGAGGGATCCAAGCTGCCCAGGGATATCAGCACGGATGAAGACGATGGTGCTCTTTTCGAGCGTTCTCGTTGCGTGCGGTCGTCTCTACGCGCAAACGCCGGATGAGCTCCCGCCATCACTCCCGGAACCCTCGCCCGAGACCGTCGCGGACAGCACGCTGAGTCCGTCGATCGAGCCGGTCACCGACCTCCCGCACTCGCCCGGGCCGACGATCGAAAGCATCACGCTCTTCCCGAACCAGGGCGAGATCCCGTCCGGCGGCGGGTTTAACGACCAGCGTTTTGGCTACGTGCTTCACGGCCAGTTGAGCGCGCAGTACGACAGCAACATCTTCATCTCGCCGACGAACGAAACCTCCGACTTCATCTTCGCGATCTCGCCCGGCGCGGCTGTGGGTTTCGGCGATTTCAAGAGCAACCTCATCGGTGCGGACACCTTCCGCTACCGCTTCGAGCGCCTCGCGGATCAGAACTATTTCTACGTCAGCTACTCGCCGACGATCGTCCACTTTCTCGAAAACACGGATCAGGATTCCGTGAACCAAAACGCCAAGATCGAGGGCGAGTGGTCTTTTCAAAAGCTGACCGTCGGAGTGCGCGCGGGCTTTCAAACGCTGAACGCGTCGTCGGAAGACATCGGCGGTCGCGTCGAGTCGCAGCGCCTATCGGCGGCGATCATCTCGCGCTACCAGCTCACCGGGAAGACAGCGCTGGAATTCAACGCCTACTACGAGGGCGTAAACTACAGCGGCGGCTACGTGGACGCGCAGGAGTGGCGCGGGGAGACGTGGCTGAACTACCAGATCATGCCGAAAACGACGGTCGCGTTTGGCCTCGTTTACGGCCACCTCGAGCGCAGTCCGGGGCCGACGGATAACTTCGAGGAAGCGCAAGTGCGGGTGCAGTATCAGCCTTCGGAAAAGCTCAGCGTCGGCCTCGTGGCTGGCCCGGAGTTTCGCCAGACGGAAGGCGCGGGTGATCAGACGAACGGCGTATTTTCGCTCTTCGCCGACTGGACACCGACGGACAGCTCGATGCTGACGCTGGAGGCTTACAATCGCGTGCTCGCCTCGGGCGCGGTGGGCGAAAATTACACGGCGACCGGCGTGCGCCTGCAGTATCGGCAGCGGTTGTTTCAGCGGCTCTTTTTCGACCTGAGCGGCGGTTATCAGCACTCGAAGTATGACGGCGATGCCGAGGCGGGCCGCGAGGACGATCTGTATTTCGTGCGTCTCGGTTTCGGCTTCGGGCTCACGAGTTGGATGACCTGTGAAGTGACCGGCGAGTTCCGCAGCAACGACTCGACCGATTTCCAGCGGAGCTTCGACGCGACCAGGGCGACGGTCATTTTCAACGTCCTTTTTTGAGCTGGCCCCACTTTGGCCTGCGGGCGGGTTTTTGTTCACCGTGGAGACTTTTGCTCATCTCTGATCTGCCTTCTGGGAGGGCGATACTCTGGAAAGGGCTCGTGGTCCCGATCCTGCTAAAGGGCGCCTCCGTGAAGACACGTCCAAAATCTCTGATCAAGACGCGCATTCCCGGCAGGGCGCAATCACTCGCAGGCCAGCGATTCGATCCGGGCATCTGCTGACATGGTCGTTGCCCTTCGCAGCGCCCCCCACGCCACTTCCCTCACTCCCAAACCCGCCGCGGCTTGCGCCGCCGCTCCGGCGTCTGCACGCCCGGCAACCCGCCTCGTATGAACCCTGATCCCTTGGCTTGTCCACCACTCCTGCGCACCCTGCTCTGCCTGCTCGCCTTGCTGCCGACCGTGGCCTGCATGTGTCCGTCGCTCGCCTCCGCGGCCGATGAAGCCTCCTACGTCCTCGCGCCGAACGATGTCGTGGAGATCAAAGTTTTTCAGGAAGACGATCTCGAGGCCAAGCTGCGCATCTCCCCGAAAGGGACGATCACTTTTCCGCTGATCGGCGTGGTCGGCATCGGCGGGCGCACGCCCCAGGATGCCGCGGCGCTGATTCGCGAGGCGCTCGCCAAAGACTACCTCGTGAACCCGCAGGTCAGCGTGACCGTGATGGACTACGGCAAGCGGCGCTTCACCGTGCTCGGCCAGGTGCAGAAGCCGGGCAGCTACGACATTCCCGAGCGGGAGAAGATCACGCTGCTCGACGCGATCGCCATGGCCGGTGGTTATACGCGCATCGCGGACGCGGGGAAAGTGACGCTGCGGCGCAAGAGCAGCGGCCAGGAGTCCGTCCTGCGTTTGAACGCGAAAACCATGGCCCGTGACGACCGGGTCGCGCCGGTCGAAGTCAAACCCGGTGACATCATCACCATCGGCGAAAGCCTGTTCTAACCCCAGAGCCGCGAGACGATCCGCCGACTGCGCGTGAGCGCCGTGGGCCGGGAGCGAGCGGCAACAGCCACATGAAAAAAGCACTGATTACTGGTATCACTGGGCAGGATGGTTCGTACCTCGCGGACCTGCTGCTCGCCAAAGGTTACGAAGTCCACGGCATCATCCGCCGCGCCTCGACCTTCAACACTTCGCGGATCGACCACCTCTATCAGGATCCACACATCAATGGCGTGCGGCTTTTCCTGCACTACGGAGACTTGTCGGATTCGCTGAATCTCACGCGCCTGATCGACCGCATCGGGCCGGATGAAATCTACCACCTGGGCGCGCAGAGCCACGTGCGGGTGAGCTTCGACATTCCCGAGAATACCGGCGACGTGACCGGGCTCGGGACGATCCGCATTCTCGAAGCGATCCGCGAAGCGAAAGTGCCCGCGCGCTTTTACCAAGCCAGTTCGAGCGAGATGTTTGGCAAAGTGCAGGCGGTACCGCAAACGGAGACGACGCCTTTCTGGCCGCGCAGTCCGTATGGCGTCGCGAAAGTGTATGCCTATTGGGCCACGGTGAACTACCGCGAGAGCTACGGGATGCACGCAAGCAACGGCATCCTCTTCAACCACGAGAGCCCGCGCCGCGGCGAAACCTTCGTCACGCGCAAGGTGACGCGCGCGGTCGCCGCGATCAAGAAGGGGCGGCAGAAGGAGCTCTTTCTCGGCAATCTGGAATCCAAACGCGACTGGGGTTACGCCAAGGAATATGTGGAAGGCATGTGGCGGATGCTCCAGCAGCCGGAGCCCGATGATTACGTGCTGGCGACGAACGAGACCCACACCATTCAGGAACTCTGCGAAGTGGCGTTTTCCCAGGCGGGGTTGGATTGGAAGGAATTCGTGAAATACGACGCGCGCTACGAGCGCCCGGCGGAAGTGGACCTGCTGATCGGCGATCCAGCCAAGGCGCAGGCCAAGCTCGGCTGGGAACCAAAGACGCGTTTTAAGGAACTGATCGAACTCATGGTCGATGCCGACCTCGCCCTGCTCGACGACATCCCGCTGCACCTCGTGGATGCCATGGCGGGCGTTCTGGAATGACCGCCGCGTTTGTCTATCACCTGAACGCCGCGTCGCCCTCGGTCCAGTCCGGGCGGCCGCACTCCATCCTGCGCAATTTCCAGCGCCTCGGGGTGGAAGTGCGCGAGCATTTCCCGCTCGAGGAAGTCGGGGTGTGGCAACGCAAGTATCAGAAAATCCGCAGCCTCATGCTGCACCAGCGTTATCTGCTGGACCGCGAGGAATCGCTCCTGCGCAGCTTCGCCAATCAACTGCACGTCAGCCTCAAGGAGACGCCGGCCAATTTCGTCTTCAGCCCGAGCACGCTTCCACTCAGCTATCTCGAGACGGACCTGCCCGTGACCTTCTGTGCCGACGCGCCGTTTTGCGCGATGATCGATTATTACGAGGCCTTCACGCGGCTGAACCCACGGCAGCTCGCGCTTTCGGAGAAGCTCGAAGCGCGCGTGATCGCCCAGTCGGCTCTGGCGGTCTATCCGACGCAGTGGGCGGCGGATCAAGCCATCGCCCACTACGGCGCCGATCCGGCGAAAGTGGCGGTCATCCCCTTTGGTGCAAATTTCGGTCGCGACAATCGGCGCGAAGACGTGTGGCCGTGGATCGAGGAACGCGCTGCGCGCGACACGGTGCGGCTGCTTTTTGTCGGGCGGGAGTGGAAGCGCAAAGGCGGGGACATCGTGATGGCGACGGCGGAATGGCTGCGCGCCCGGGGCCTCGACGTGCAGGTCGATGTCGTCGGTTGTGTGCCGCCGGCCAGCTATCGGCACCTCGATTATCTCCACACCCACGGCCTGCTCTCGGCCCGCAATCAGGAGCAGGCTAAGGCCCTGACCCAGCTCTACCAGCAGGCCCATTTCCTTTTCGTGCCGTCGCGTGCCGAGGCTTACGGCATGGTCTTCTGCGAGGCCAATGCGTTTGGCCTGCCGGCGATTTCCACCGCCACGGGCGGCATCCCGGGCGTGATCCGCGATGGAGTGAATGGCTTCGCGCTGCCGCTGGAAGCCGGGGCCGAGTGCTACGGCGACGCCATCCTGAAAACCCTCGAGCCGCGCGGTCGCTACGTGGAGATGGCGCAGAATTCTTTTCAGGAATTCGAGCAGCGACTGAACTGGGAATCCTTCTCCCGCTCCTTCCTCGCGCGGGTCGAGGCGCCGCCGGCAAAGAGCAAGGCGTTGCCGGACGGAATGCACCGTGCTCTTTCTCCGGCATCCGCCATGGAAGTGCCCGCTTACGATTCACTCCCCGAAAGACTGCCCGAGGATTCGGAGACGACCGGCACCCGGCCGCTGCGCGTGGCTTTTGTGGCCAATGAATATTTCGACCCTGCGCAGATCGGCTCGTGGTCGGGCCTGCCGCATTTCCTCTGGCAGGCCTTGGAAAGACAAGGTCTCCAGTTGCATCGCATCCTCCTCCAGAGCCGCCGCCGCCAGCTCTGGCGCCTGGCAAAATTCGGCGCGATCAAGCTCCTGACCGGCCGGCGGTATCTGCGCGACCGCGATCCCGCGCTGCTCCACTCCTACGCGCGCCAGATCGAAGAGGCGCTCGCCGGGCAGGACTACGATTTCCTTTTCTGCCCCGGCACCGCGCCGATTGCTTGCGTAAAGACGGAGGTGCCGATCGCCTTCTGGGTCGATGCCTCCTTTGCCGGCATGAAGGATTTCTACGAGTCCTACACCTCATTGCACCCGGGCAGCATTCGCGACGGAGACGACTCCGATCAGGCCGCGCTCGATCGCGCGGCACTCGCGATCTACTCCTCCGACTGGGCTGCCGATTCCGTCCGCCGCGCGTATCGGGTCGATCCCGCGCGGCTACATGTCGTGCGCTTTGGCGCGAATCTGAAAAATGTCCCGACGACCGCCGAGATCCACGCGGCGATCGATCAACGCGGACGCGATGTTTGCCGGTTGCTCTTCATCGGCGTGGATTGGAAACGCAAGGGAGCCGACATCGCGGTCGCGGCGCTGGATGAGCTGGAACGGCTCGGCGTCAAAGCGCAGCTCACGATCATCGGCTGTCAGCCGCCCCCCGGCACGCGCTTGCCGGACAATGTGAAAGTCCTCGGCTTCATCAGCAAGGCGACCGAAGAAGGCCGCCAGCTCATCAAGCAGCACCTCCGAGAGTCGCACTTCTTTTTCATGCCGAGCCGCGCCGAGGCCTACGGACTCGTCTTCTGCGAATCAAGCGCCTTCGGCCTGCCGTGTGTCGCCACGGATGTCGGCGGCGTTCCCTCGATCGTCGAAAATGGAGTCAACGGCTGGCTGCTCCCGGCGGATGCGCCGCCTGCCGCCTACGCCGAGCGCCTGCACGCCATGTGGCAGGACCCGGCGATCTACGAAGCCTGCGCGCGAAACGGGCGGCGGCTTTACGAGGAGCGTTTGAATTGGGACGCGGCTGCTCAGAAAACCGTCGGGCTGATGCGACGCTTCCTCGCGGCGCGCGAACTCGCGGTCCGCAACGCATCTGCCGCATGAGCGCGACCGGGGCCGCCGATCACGTCAAAAAACGCGAGCGATCCATCCTCGCGTTCTTCGCCACCTCGCTTGCTTCGCGCGGGCTGGGCATCGGCTGCCAGCTCCTGCAGGTGCCGATCGCCCTGTACCTGCTCGGCAATGAAGCGTTTGGCCTTTGGGTCACGCTGTTCAGCCTCGGCTTCATCCTCGCGTTCACCGATTTCGGCGTCGGGCTCGGCGTGCAAAACAAGATCGCCGAGGCGCTCGGGCGCAGCGATGAGCCGGCGGCGCGCCGCATTTTCCTGACTGGCCTAGTCTTCCTCGTGGGCGTGATGTTGCTGCTCCTCGCGGTGGTCGTGCCCGTCTGCCTGTTTGCCGATCTCGCGGGAATGCTGCGCATCACCGACCCCGCGGTGGCCGCGGCGACTGGCCCGGCGATCCTCGTGGTGGCGATCATCTGGTGCGCCAATATCCCGCTGGGGCTCGGCCAGCGCCTCGCCTACGGCGCGCAACTCGGCTGGGCGCACAATGTCGCGCAGACCGTCTCGCAGGTCGCGCTCCTCGCGGGCGTGGCGGTCGGAGCGTGGCTGCACGTGGGCCTCACCACGTTCTTCGTCCTCACCTTCGCCGCCGGCGCGCTGGTCAATCTCGGCTTCCTCCTTTTCATGCTCCGCCGGCTCGGCTGGCTGCGTCTTTCGCTGCGGCAGTTTGAACCACCGCTGCTCCGCGAACTCTCGCACCTCGGCATCTTTTTCTTCCTCCAGCAGATCGCCACCATGGTCCTCTTCAGCGCGCCGCCGCTCATTCTCTCGGCTACGCTCGGCGCGGCGGAAGTCACCCCCTTCAATCTCACCCAGCGCGTGCTCAACCTCTTCATGGTCGTGGCCAATGCCGTGCTGCTGCCCGTTTGGCCCGCTTACACCGAGGCCAAGGCGCGCGGCGACTGGACGTGGATCCGGCGCACGCTCTGGCGCTCGGTCGGCATCGTCACCGCGCTCGCGGTGCTGCCGATGATTGCGGTCGGTTCTTTCGTGCCTGCCATCATCGCCTGGTGGACGCGGGGCGAAGCGGCGCTGCCGCCCATGTCGCTCGTCTGGCTGCTTATCGCGTGGAACGCCGTCACGGTGCTGCAGCAGCCGTTCGGTTTCCTGCTCGCCGGACTTTCGAAAGTGCGCCGCGCGACCGTCTATTCGCTAATCTCGATGGTGGCCGCTCTCACCGCGATTTTCCTGCTCATCCCGCGCCTCGGCGTGAACGCGCTGCCGATCGGTCTGCTCCTCGGTTTCGTGCCGTTCATCTTCCTCGGAAACATCGTGGAGAGCCTGCTCATCCTGCGCGCTCATCGTCGCCCGTCCGCACCGGAGGCTGACACCGCCGCGCTCATCACTGCGGAGAAAGTCTCCTGACCGATGCTGCACGTCCCCACGATCTGGCATTCCCTGATTGAGAGCGCCGTGTCGCTATCGGCACGGATCAATCTGCAGGCGACCGGCGGCTGGTCTCAGCTCTGGCTGCTCCGCGCGATGGGCGTGCAAGTCGAGGGACCGGTCGCCGTCGCCCCCGGCACGAGCTTTCTCGGCAGCCGCAATCTCCGCCTCGGGCGTTACGTCACTATCGGCGCCGACTCGCGGATCGTGAGTTGGGCTCCGGTGAAAATCGGCGACGATTTCATGGCGAGCGATCTCCTCAATATCAACAGCGGAGCCCACGACCCGGTCACGCTCCAACCCAGCGGCGCGCCCATCACGATCGGCAATCGCGTGTGGTGCGGCACCGGCGTGACGATCTGCGCGGGCGTGGAAATCGGCGACGACGTGGTCATCGGCGCCCGCTCACTGGTCACGAAATCACTGCCCGCCAACTGCATCGCCTACGGCAGCCCCGCGAAGCCCGTGCGCCCGCTGGATCGGCGCGAGCCGCGCGTGTGGTCGATGTGGCCCGAGCGCGCCGCGGGCGGACACCTCGAAACCGCTCCCGCCTGGAAACGCCACCTGCACTGGCTGCGCGCCCGCCTATGATGCGCGTCGTCCAGCTCAGCACCACCGACGTGATGGGCGGAGCCGCCCTCGCGGCGCATCGCTTGCACGAAGCGTTACCGGAGCAGGGCGTGTCGTCCGCAATGTTCGTCGCGCAATCCTCGGGAAGTCACGACAACGTGCGCGCCTACCGGATCGCTCCCGGCGCGCCCGACGCGCTCAATCACTTCCTCTATCGCGTCGCGCGCCGCCTCCAGCGGCAGGTGACTTTCCCGGACGGCATGTTGTTCACGCTCGACTGGACGCTGCTCGGCGGCCTCCCGCTCGCGCAACTCCCTCCCGCGGACGTGCATCATCTGCATTGGGTTTCCGACTTCATCGACTTTCGCTCCTTGCCGCGCCTCGCGCGCCGCGCCCCACTCGTCTGGACCTTCCACGACATGAACGCCTTCACCGGCGGCTGCCACTACGATGGCGGTTGCGGGCGCTTCGCCGAAAACTGCGGCGCGTGTCCCGCGATGCGCTCCGATGATCCGCGCGACGTGACCTTCCGCGTCGTCCAGCGGAAGGCGCGGGCGCTGGAGCAGATCCCGGCGTCGCGGCTGGTCGTCCTCACCCCGAGCGAGTGGCTCGCCGGCGAAGTCCGCCGCAGTCACCTCTTCAGCCGCTTCACTACGCGGGTCATCCCCAATGGGATCGACCTCGATATTTTCCGCCCCGTCGATCGCCTCGCGATTCGCCAACGGCTGGGATTTACAGCCGAAGATCGCGTCGTGCTTTTTGTCGCGGATCGGCTCCGCGACAGTCGCAAAGGCTGGAGCCTGCTGCTCCAGGCACTCACTCCGCTTTTGAGCCAGGCGCACATCCGCGTCCTCACGATCGGTGAAGGTGACACCACAACCCTGTCCGGTTCCAGCTACCACCATTTCGGGCGGCTCGCGGATGTCGCCGCGATCCGCGATGCCTACAACGCCGCCGATGTGTTTGTCATCCCCACGCTACAGGACAATTTTCCCAACACCGTCATCGAGGCGCTGGCCTGCGGAACCCCGGTCGCCGGTTTCGCGACCGGCGGGGTCGTCGATGCTGTCGAACAAGGCGAATGCGGCCTGCTCGCGCCGACCGGCGATGTCGCGGGCCTGACGGCTTGCCTGCAAACGATCCTGTCCGACGACGTGCGACGTGCGGCGATGCGGGTGGCGGCGCGCGAGCGTGCCGTGGCCCGCTACAGCGTGGCCCGGCAGGCCAGCGCCCATCGCACTCTTTACGAGGAATTGCTGGGCCTTGCGCCCGTAGCCCGAGCGTCCGAACACGTCGCGCGGCAACCCGTCTCGCTCCTGCCCACATGAACGCGCCATCGACCACTTGGAGCGAAGATGACAAAGGCGCGTGGACGCCCGCGAGACCCGCGTCTGCGGACGTCGCGCCCGGCGTGAATCGCACGCTCGTCCTCGCCTATTGCCTCGCGGCCTTCCTCATCGGGCTCGTGCGCTCGTGGACGATTCAACTCGTCGGCGCGATGCCGGTCGGCGAACTGATCCTCCTCGCGGTCGTAGGCCACGCGATCTTGTGGGTGGCGCTCACGAGTCGTCTGCCCGCCCCGCTCCCCGCGCCGCGTCTCCTCGCGATCTTCGCTCTTTGCCAGGGTCTCGCGCTGGTCAGCTACATCGTCACCGACCTGTGGCGCGAGAGTGCTCCCGTGGACATGATTCGTGGCTGGCTGCGCATGGTCTTCGTGCTCATCGATCTCGGCGGCCTCGCGCTCCTGCTCGGCGCGACCGAGCGCACTTTCGCCTTCATTCAACTCGGCGCGAGCTTCTCGTTTCTCCAGTTGCTCATCACGCCGCCGACCTTCGGCGAGTATTGGAAATTCGGGTTTGCCTACCCCGTGACCACGTTTGTCCTGCTGCTTGCCCCGCGTTTGTTAGGCTACTGGGCGGCGCCGCTGAGTTGCCTCGCGGTCGGCGTGCTCAATGCCTTCATGGACTTCCGCAGTCTCGGCGCGATCTGTATCGGGATCGGTGCGCTGTTAGCCATCCGGGCTCTCCCCAAAATCGCACGCAAGGCATTCATGACCGCCGGCGCGATTGGCGTGCTGGCCCTTTCGCCGTGGATCTTTCAGAAGATGTTTGCCGACACGGGCGGCCGCGCGGACCGCTCGAACGTCGAGCGCCTCTCGATGCTGTCCGCGGCGTGGAAGGGGTTCGTCGAATCGCCGCTGATCGGCCAGGGCTCATGGTTCAGCAGGTCCGATCTCATGGATAACTTCCTCCTCATCCGCATCGAAAAAGCGCACGCGGCGGGCGGCGGCATGCAGTTCAAGGACGATGACTTCGAAGGCATTTCGATCCACTCGCAGATCCTCGTCACGCTGGCGGAAGGCGGCATCTTCGGCGGCCTCTTCTTCTTTGCCTACGGACTCGGCATCATCTGGGCCATGTGGTTCGCCCTCAGCGACGCGGCCTGGCATTGGACGCTGCCGTCGCGTGTCTTCATTCTCGCCACGAGTTTTTGGGATTTCTGGATGAGCCCCTTCTCCGGTCCCGTGCGCGTGAACATCGCGCTGACCGCGCTGCTCATCGCCCTCTTTTGGCGCGAGCGCGCTCGCCAGCGTGCCGCCGAACGCCCGCCTGCCGCATGAACGAGAATGCCGAATCCGAGCTCGCGCTGTCGGTCGTGGTCTGCACCTACAATAACGCCGCGCTTCTCGCCGAGACGCTGCAGCATCTCGCGGCGCAAAAGGGAGTCTCCGCGGATTTCGAAGTGCTCGTCATCGACAACAATTGCACCGACGAGACGCCGCAAATCGTGGCAGAGTTTCATCCACGCATTGCGCACCTCCGGCGTGTCGTGGAAGCCCGGCAGGGGCAAATGCATGCCCGCGTCCGTGGGGTGCAGGAGAGCCGGGCGGGGTGGGTCGCTTTTGTGGACGACGACAACCTGCTCGATCCCGGCTGGATGGCCGCAGCGCTGCAGCGTGTCGCGGCTTCGCCTGCTTGTGGAGCTTTCGCCGGCAGGGTCGTGATCGATTGGGAAGAACCTCCGCCGGAGATTGTCGCGCGGCGCGCCTATGCCTTCGCCGCGACTGATCTCGGACCGCAGGCGCGGTGTCTCGCGGGTGAAGAGCGCTGGCGGTTGCGCGGTGCCGGGTTGGTTTGCCGCAAGGAAGCTCTGGAGCGCAGCGGCTGGCTCGAATGGCAGGCGTGTACCGGTCGCGCTGGCCGCGGAACCATGTCGGGTGACGACACCGAGATCGTCATGCGTATCGCGCGCGTGGGCTACGAATTGTGGTTCGAGCCAGCGTGCGAGTTGCAGCATCGCATCACGCGGCGCCGACTCACCTGGGCCTACCTGCGTTCGCTCCATTTCAGTTTCGCGCTGGCTGATCCGATTCTCCTGGGCTTTCGCGCGCGCGGCTCGCTCCTTTCCTGGGCGGCTGGACTTTTCATGCTCTTCCTGCGGCGCACCTATTGGTTGATGCGTCACGGTATCCGGGGACTGCTCAAGGCGGATGCGCGGGCGACCACCGCGCTGACTTTTGAGACGCTGCGTGGCGCCGCGTGCGGCATTGCCGCAGTGGCGCGGTTGAGTCGCACGGAGCGCGCCCTGTGGCTCGGCGGGGCCTCTGCTTCGACCGGCTCGAAAAAACTGCGTGTCCTGCATCTGCAGAACGGCCGGATGTATGGCGGCGTGCAGCGCATGCTGGTCTGCCTGGCCGCCGAGCGCGCGCGGGCTCCGGAGATGGAACCGGTCTTCGCATTTTGTTTTGCCGAGAAAGTCGCGGCCGACATTGCGGCGACGCAGGCGCAGGTGGAAATCCTCGGGTCCGTGCAGACGAGCCGGCCCTGGCAGTGGTGGCGGGCGGTGCTGCGGTTCCGCGGATTGCTCGATCGCGAACGCTTCGATGCGGTTGTCTGTCACGGCTCGTGGCCGCTGGCTCTTTTCGGATTCTGCGCGCTGTGGCGCAAAATCCCGCTCGTCCTGTGGATGCACAACGACACGAAAATCCGGAACAAGAACCTCGTCGAAATCCTCGCGGGTTGGACGCGGCCCGATCTGGTCGTGGCGAACAGCGCCTACACCGCCGCCAGCCTGCCACTGCTTTTTGCGAATACTCCGGCGCACCTGGTGTTGCCCTGTCCCGTCTCGCGCCCCGCCGTCGCAGACTCGGCAGAAACGCGGCGGTCCACCCTCCGTGCGGAACTCGAGACCGCGGCAGATGCTGTAGTCATCACGCTCGCCGGTCGACCCGAGCCTTGGAAAGGCCATGCCGATCTGTTGGGCGCCCTAGCGCAAATCAGCGTCGCCGTCCCCTGGGTCTGCTGGATCATCGGCGGAGCCTTCACGGCCGAGCAGTCCGCATTTCTTTCCGAACTCGAAGCCAGCGCCCGCCGACTGGGCATCTCCGAGCGCGTGCGCTTCCTCGGGCAGCGTGAAGATGTGGCCGACCTCCTCGCGGCGGCGGATATTTTCTGCCAGCCGAATGTGACCCCGGAGCCATTCGGTATCGTTTTCGTGGAGGCGCTCTACGCCGGGCTGCCGGTCGTGACGACCGACCACGGCGGCGGGCGGGAAATCGTGAATGCCGATTGTGGGCGCCTCGTTCCGCCTGGTCATCCACCGGCGCTGGCCCGCGCGCTCGAAGAACTCGTGAGCGACGCAGCGCTGCGCCACACCTTGAGCAGCCACGCTCCCGCGCGCGGCGCTCAGGTCTCGGATCCCGCGAAAATTCTGCCGGCGCTGCAAGCCGCGCTCGCCCGCTTGTCTCCTCGCGACGTCGCATCCCCGGAACCGCGAGCGTTGTCGAATACTTCCAACCTCAACCTGACCGTTCATGGATAAGCCCGGAGCCCCAATCATCGTCCGGACCATGATGGGCGCGCGCCAGGTGGAGCTCGCGCGGAAGTGTCTCGGCAGTATGAAGTCCTTCGTCCGCCATCCGCTGACCTTTGCCATTCACGACGACGGTAGCCTTTACCCCGAGGCGCGCGCGCGGTTGGAGGAAACTCTCGGCTCCTGCTTCTTCATCGACCGTACCGAGGCCTGCGAGGTCATCGCGGAACGGCTCGGCAAACATCCTCGCTGCGCAAAGTTTCGTCGCGAGCATCTCTTCGGCCTGAAGCTATTCGACATCCCCATGCTCTCGCGGCAGCGCGTGATCTACTGCGACACCGATATCCTCTTTACGCGCCCGCTGCTTTGCCCCGGGTATTTCCTGGGCGACGGCCCGCGTTTTGTCGCCATGCGCGATATGCAGGAATCCTATGCCGTGCGCCTGTCGCAGTGGCCGGTGCTCCAGCGCGCGGGTATTCCGCTCGCGAGTCGTGTGTGTGCAGGAATGATCAGCTTCGATCCGGCGGTGCTCGATCTCGACTACATCGAATGGCTGCTCGGTATCGACGAACAGACCGGGCTGTTCGATGGCTTTCGCTTTTGGGCCGAGCAGACGATCTACGCTTCGCTGGCGGCCCGGGCTGGTTGCGGCTGGATTGAGCCGCAGCAGTGCCTCATCGCGGAGAATGCGTTGCTCAAGCGCCGCGAACTGCCCGCGATCATTCACTTTGCGGGCTTCTATCGACCATTGCTCGATCCCGCCCTGGCGAGGCTCGATCTGAAAAACGATCCGCGAGCACCACTGACTCTCGCCACGCGGTCGACTCCGCTCTGCACCCCGTGGCGCCGGGTCGTCAGCGCGGTGCGTCGTCGTTTCCTGATCGCCTCACCGCCGGTGCGATCCGCCGTCCCAATTCCCGCAGGTGCCGCGTCATGAGCTGGCCTGCCGATCTTTCACATTCGTCGTTCCAGGACCCCAGAGCATCCCAGCAAGGAGAACCTCGTGACCATTGATCCCGTATCGGAAGCAGCCGCGACGATTTACGACTACCTCATCATCGGCTCCGGTGCCGGGGGAGCGGCGGCGGCCTATCGGCTCGCACAGACGGGGCGGCGCGTGCTGCTCATCGAGCGCGGTCGCGCGCTGCCGCAGGATGGCAGCACGCAGGATGTTGCGACGGTGATGCGCCGCGGAGCCTTCCGCTCGACCGAGCCGTTTCGCTTCGGTGATAAAGCGGCCCGCAACGACGAATACGAAAATCTCGGCGGCAAAACGAAGTGGTATGGCGCGACGCTGCTGCGGTTCACGGACGATGAGTTCGGCGCGGACGAGCCGCATCAATGTCTTCCGTGGCCCTGCTCAGCGAAGGAATTTGAGCGCAATTATGAGGAAGCGGAGCGCCTGCTCGGCGCTCACATTTTCCCGATCGAACGTGACCTGCGCACGCTGCTCGACCGTGTCCATCGTCATGACCGGAGCTGGCAGGAAGAGCCGCAGCCGCTGGGGTTGACGCCGAAGATCGTGGACGACCCCGGAGAGGTGCGACGCTTCGATGGGTTCTCGCTTCGTTCCGGATACAAGGCGGACGCGGAAAGCCGCCTGCTCGATCCCATTCGCGAATTGCCGAATGTCGAAATCCTCACGGGCGTCGCGGTCAAGGAGTTGCTGCCCGACGATGATGACGTCACCCGGCTCGGCGGGGTGCGCTGCGCCGATGGGCGAGAATTTCTGGCGAACGAGGTTCTGCTCGGTGCAGGCGCGATGCATTCCTGCCGCCTCCTCGCGCGTTACGTGCAGCGCCATGGGCTCATGAAATCGCTCCCCGCCGGCGACCTCATCGGGCGGAACTACAAGTGCCACATCGGTTCGCTGATTCTCGCTATCGCTCCGACACCCTACACCGACCGGCTGCGCAAAACCGTCAGTCTGCGTCACGCCGCTTTTCCACACAGCATCGTGCAAAGCTCAGCGTGGATTGATGGGGAATTGATCGGCGCGCGGCTGCCCACCTGGGTGCCGCGTCCGATGGTCGATGCGCTGGGGCGGCGGGCCTACGCGTTTCTTTTGATGACCGAGGAAGGCTCGCATCGCGACAACCGGGTGACCGAAGACGCCAGCGGCACGATCACGCTCGACTACGAACACGAGCGGGTGAGCCCGGCGATCGATGAGCACCATCGCCTGCGCCGCTCCTTTTCTCGCGTGCTGCTCCGCTCGGGCTACTACCCACTGCGCAAGCGGGTGGCGCGCTATTCCACGTCGCACGCCTGCGGGACGCTCGTGGCCACGGCCGATCCCGCGCGCTCGGTCGTCGATGCCTATGGCCGGGTGCAGGGTCTGGAAAATCTGTGGGTCGTCGATGCCAGTGTCTTCCCGCGCATCGGTCGCGGAAATCCCGCGCTCACAGTTTTCGCCTGGGCCCTTCGGGTCGCCGATCACCTCGCCACCACCGTCGGTTCATCTGCCGCGACCGCCAGCGTCCCACTCCCATGAAAAACACTCTCGTCGATCCCTCGTCTAGCTCATCCGCTACCGCGCAAACATCCGGCGCCGCCGGCCGTCTGCTTGTCGTCACGCCGACCCTCGGCCTCTCGCCTTATCTCGATCAGACGGTCGAGGGAATCCTTGCGCTCCCGGTGCCATTTCTCCACGTGCTCGTCTGCCCCGAGCCGGTCGTGACGACGTTGCGGGAGCGTTTTCCGCATGCGACGGTTCTCGCCGATGCCGGCAAGGCCGCAGGGCTCTATGGGGCGATCAATGTCGCCCTGCACAACATCGCTGATCCGTGGGAGTGGTTCACGTATATCAACGACGACGATGAACTCGGTCCCGATTTCGGACGCATCGCGCAGCAGCATTTCGCGGCGGGAAACCCGGAGCCGGTGGTCTATGGCGAGGTGCGCATCATCGACGAAGTCGGCGGAACGATCAGCTTCCTCACGCTCGAACGTGATCTGGCTAACATCCCCGCGCTGCTGCGCGGCGGGATCAGCCCGCTCAGCCAGCAGGGCATGCTCTTTCATCGCGATGTCGTGCGTGAACTCGTCGGCTTCAATACGAAGTATCGCATCTGCGCCGATCTGGATTTCTGGGCCCGCGCTTTGGCCGCGGGTCGTCGCTTTCACTACTACGCCGCGGAGATGGGCCGCTTCCGGATCCGGCGCGGGCAGATCTCCGGCGACGTGGGCCTGACCACGCGCGAACAGGACGAGATCGCCTGCCGGCTTTTTCCTGCGGCGGGCGGCGCCGTGCATCGCTGGTTGGCGAAGTGGCGGTTTCGCGCGCGGAATTTTCCTCGCTACCTCGCCCGCAGCCGCACGGTCGGGTGGATCTCGAGCAATCAGATTCTCGCCGGCGGAGGTCAGCGCGGTTGAGCGTGCGGGCGCTGGTGCTCAACGACTACGCCCACGTCAACGGCGGCTCCAGCGCCGTGGCGATGGCCTCGGCTCGCGGACTGGCGGCACGCGGGATTCCAACCACGTATTTTACCTCGGTCGAGCCGATCGATGCCGCGCTCGCGGAGACGCGCGACCTGCGGGTCGTCTGCCTCGGTGGCGAAGAAATCGCGCGCGACCCGAATCGTCTGCGAGCCTTTGCCGGCGGCCTTTGGAATCAGCGCGCACGGCAGGCGTTCGACCGCGAACTGGCAGCGCACAATCCCGCCGAAACCATCGTGCATATGCATACCTGGACGAAGGCCCTGTCGTCGTCGGTGCTCCATCTGGCCATCCAGCGCGGCTTCAAGGTGCTCATCACGCTGCATGATTTTTTCATCGCCTGCCCCACGGGCGGCTTGTTCCTCCACAAGACCGCGGAGCTGTGCCCGCACCGGCCACTTTCGTGGAATTGCCTGAGTTGTTCCTGCGATCGCCGTCACTACGCGCACAAGCTTTGGCGTAGCGCTCGGACCGTGCTGCAAAATCAAATCCTGCGCATCCCTCAGGGTGTGGCGCATTTTGTCGGCGTCTCGGAATTCAGCGCGAAGCTCATGCGCCCGTGGCTGCCGTCGAGCAGCCGGGTAACCGTCGTGCGCAATCCCGTCGATGCGGTCGATCTCAGCCCGGCGCCGGTCGCGGAAAACGTGCCGTTTCTTTTCGTCGGCCGTTTCTCAAAGGAAAAAGGGGTGCTGCTCGCGGCGCAGGCGGTGCATCGGCTCGGCGTGCCGGCGGTCTTCATCGGCGATGGCGAACTCGCGGAGGAAGCGCGGGCGCTTTGTCCGCACGCGACGTTCACGGGCTGGCTTTCGCCGGAGGAAATTCGCGGCTGGTTGCACCGGGCGCGGGCGCTGCTGTTTCCGCCGCAGTGGTATGAAACGCTCGGTCTGGTGGTCGTCGAAGCTGCCGCCGCGGGAGTGCCTGCGATCATTTCCGACCGTTGCGCGGCGACGGATTTTCTCCCCGATGGCGAGCGCGGCCTGCATTTCCAGCACGGCTCGCTCGAGGCCTTGTGCGCCGCGATCACCCGGATGCAAGACCCGGCGCTCGCCGCCCGGCTCGGGCGCAACGCTTACGACTGGTACTGGCGGGATCCGTGGACGATCGACCGGCACGTTTCGGACTTGCTCGCGCTTTACGAGCAAGTGCTCGGCGCTCCTCGTCCGGCTCTCGCATGAAAGTCCTCCTCGTCTCGCAACCCGCGTCCGACGGGGTTTTCCGCCATGTGGAAGGGCTGGCGGATTATCTCCTCGCTCAAGGCGCCGCGGTCCATCTGGCGTATTCGGATCGCGCCGCTTGCGATCAGCTTCCCCCGCTGGTGGAGCGAGTCGCCGCGGCGGGAGGGCGCACGCTGAATCTGCGCGTGGGCAACGCGCCATCTGCGGCGGATGTTCCGGCGCTCTTCAAGCTGCGCGGGATGGTGCGGGAGATCGTGCCCGATATCCTCCACGCCCACAGCTCGAAAGCTGGCGCGCTCGTCCGCGGCCTGGCGCTGCTCGGTGGGCCGTCGCGCATTTGCTACACCCCGCACGCCTACTACCGGATGCACGCGCCGACCGGGGCGAAGGCCAGGTTCTTTCACACGATCGAACGAATGCTCGCGCGCTGCGGCACCACGATCGGGCTCTCGGCCGACGAAGCGGTCTTTGCCGAAAATCATATCGGCGTGCCGACGAAGCGGATTCGCCTCATTTCCAATGGCGTGAATTGCACGCGCTACCGCCCGGCGTCGCGGGAGGAAAAGCGGACGCTGCGGGAGCAATTCGGCGTCCCACCCGGCGCGCTCGTTCTCGGAACGGTCGGCCGGTTTTCAGCGCAGAAAGATCCGCTGACGACCTATGCCGCTCTGGCCAAGCTCGCGTCCGACACGCCCGAGCTTTTCTTCGTGCATCTCGGCAAGGGCGAGCTTGAACCGGAGGTCGACGCCCTGCTCGCGCGGCACGGTTTGGCCGAACGCTGCAAACGCCTGCCGTATCTCGCCGACACCACACCCTTTTATCGCCTGCTCGACGGATTCGTCCTCGCTTCCTTGTACGAAGGGATGTCGTACGCCTTGCTGGAGGCGCTCTCAACAAATCTGCCGCTGATCCTCACGCGAGCGCCAGGCAATCAGGACTTCGCGGAAGTCGGTCTCGACCGGCTTTACTGGGCTTCTCCGTCCGACGTGGATTCATTGGCCGAGGCGATCCGCGCGTGGCGGAATGACGTGACGTCCGGGATCGCGGCGCCCAATCATCGGGCGCTGGCTCTCGAGAATTTTTCCCTCGAGTCGAGTTACGGGCGCCTGTTCGCGGTGTATCGCGAAATGGCGGGCGAGCGGGCTTAGGCCGAGCGCTCGGGAGCGCCGTAGACACCCTCGCCGTAGGCGCCGGGCGAGTAGTGGAAGTAGTAGTCGTGGCCGCTCGCGGAGGGCAGTTGATTGAGGACCAGTCCGGCCAGGGGCGCGCCGGCTTCGACCAGCTTCTGCTGGGCCCGGGCCACCGCTTTGCGCGGCGTGCGGGCCGCGTGAATGACGAGCACGACCGCTTGCACCGAACGCACCAGCAGCAGGGTGTCACTCACGGCATTGATGGGCGCGGTATCGACAACCACCCGATCGTATTCCAACGCGGCGGAGCGCAGCATCTCGGTGAAGCTGGGATTGCCGAGAAGTTCGGCTGGTTGCTTGGGACGATGGCCGGCGGTGAGCAGGAAAAGTTTCGGCTGCTGAGCGGGGCGGACCGCCTCGGCGAGCGGCACGCGCTGGAGCAGGACATCGGCCACGCCAGCGTGTGGCGGCTGGCCGTGGAAGAAGAGCCGGTCGAGCGAGGGCAGGCGCATGTCGGCGTCGATCAGGAGCGTGCGGAGACCCTGCTGCGCGAGCGCGATGGCGTAGTTCGCGGCGCAGAAGCTTTTGCCTTCGCCGGGGACGGCACTCGTGAACAGGAAAGTGCGGCGTTCCATCGGCGGCGCGAGCAGGGCGAGGGAGGTGCGCAGCGTGCGGAAGTTTTCGGCGGCGGCGCCGTGCGATTCCCGCAGGACCGGCAGATCTTCCTCCTTCAGCGCGGGTGTGGGATCGCGGGGCACGGAGCCGAGTGCGGGCAGTCCGAGAATTTTTTCCGCCTGATCGACGGTGCGCAGCGAGCGATCGGCGACTACGCGGGTGAGCGCGATCCCGACGCCTGCCATGCCGCCGGCGATGAGCGCCAGGGCGAGGACGAGTTTCTTGCGCGGTTTGGCGGGAGAAGGTGGCGTGGCCGATGGCGTGACAATGCGCAGGACCTCGGGCCCGATGTTTTTGGTCACGTCGGTTTCGTTTAGGCGGGTGAGCACGGATTGATAAAGCGCGGTATCGGCATCCACGGCGCGGGACATGGATTCGTAGTCGATGGCGAGCCGTCCGAGTTCGAGCGACTTGCCCTCCTGTTCGCGGAGGGCGTCTTCAAATTTTTGCTCGGTCACCAGCGCGGCTTCGACCGAAGTAGCGAGGCCATCGGCAGCGATCTTGATCGCGCGATCCAAGCCCGCGCGCAGTTCCTCCAGCCGGCTCTGCGCCTGAATATATTTCGGGTGCTTTCCTTTGTAGCGCTGGCTGAGGTTGGCGAGTTCCGCTTCCTGAGCGGTGAGATTTTTCTTCTGGTCCAGGACGATGGGCGCGCTGGCGACGCTGTTGACGTTGAGCAAAAGGTCCGGGCTTTTGCCGGTGAGCGCGCGCACCTGCGCGTAGTCCGATTCCAACTTGAGGCGTAGAGTTTTCGCTTCAGTGACCTTGGCATTGAGCTCGCGCAGGCGGGCGTCGGTGATGTTATGCGACTCCTCGAGCGAAACGGCTTTGGACTTCTCGCGGTATTCCTGCAGCGCTTGTTTGGAAGCCTGCAGTTTGGTGTTGAGGCGCTCCACTTCGCCCCGGAGAAAGCTGTTGGCGTCCTGGGTGATCTGGTTATGGGTTTCAAAGACGCTCGCCTTGTATTCTTCGATCAGGATGTTGGGCAGGGCGCCCGCGACCCGCGGATCGACGGCTTGGGCCTTGATACTGATGAGGCGCGTACCGCGGACAAGGCTCACGGAAATTTCGCGCGCCAGCTTGTAGATCATTTCGCCTTCTGTGACTGGCTGGGCTCCGCGGCGGCGCAGACCGAGTGCCGCGGGCGTCAAGGCTAGCTTGGGATTGCGGACGACGCGTTCGATGAGAGTCCAACTGCTCAGGTTTTGCTCCAGCGTTTTGAGCGATTCGACGCTCTCCAGACTCTCGCCGTCGACCCCGTCGATCATCACCACTTTGCGCGCTGCTTGATCCACCTGGATGACCGCCTGGCCTTCGTAAACCTTGGGCGTCCACCAGAGATAGACGACGGCGCACACGAGGCTGAGGAGGACGCAGGCCGCGATCGTCCAGACCTGGCTGCGCAGGGTGTAGTAGATGCCGACGAAGTCGATTTCGCCGGGCCCGTTGCTGCCTGGAGTTGGTTGTGAATTCATGGGGTGTTCGGTGGTAGGGGAGTGGAACTCAGGCGGCGTTTTTGTTTTTCACGAAGGTCATGAACATGATTTGGAAATCGAGGAGGACGTTCCAATTCTCGAGGTACCAGAGATCGCATTTGATGCGCTCAGTGAGGTCGGTGTCGCCGCGCAGCCCATTGACCTGCGCCCAACCGGTAATGCCGGGCTTGGCGTTGTGGCGGGCGTTGTAATGCGGGATGTCGTGCTTGAAATTGCGGATCAGTTCGGGGCGCTCCGGGCGCGGGCCAACGAGGCTCATCTCACCCTTGAGCACGTTCCAGAACTGCGGCACTTCGTCGATATTCAGCTTCCGCATGAGCGAACCGATGCGCAGGCGGCGCGGGTCGTTTTTCGTGGACCAGCCGACTTGTCCGGCGACCTCGGCATCGAGGCGCATGCTGCGGATTTTCAGGATGTCGAATTCGAGCCCATTGCGGCCGAGGCGTCGCTGACGGTAGAAGATCGCGCCGGGAGATTCGACGTAAACGATGGCGCCGAAAATGGCGATGAGCGGCAAGGAGAGAGTGAGGCCGACGAGCGCGCCCACGACGTCGATGAGGCGTTTGATGAAGATGTTCACGAACTTGTCGAGCGGCAGGCCGGAGACACCGAGGATCGGGATGCCGCTGACGGTTTCGAGATGCAGCCCCGAGACGAGGATCTGGAAATACGACGGCACCACCTTGAACTGCACCATCTCGCGTTCACAGGTGTTAGCCAGGCCCACGATGTCGCCGCGGATGCCGTTCACGTCGGTGAGGATCACCATGTCGATCGCGGTGTGATGGATGACGTCCACGAGTTCCTCGAATTTCCCGAGGATCGGCACCTGGGGCTTGCGGTGGAAGCGTGCGCGCATCGAACTGATGCAGCCGACGACTTCGTAAGCGCTCACCGGGTCCTTGGCGAAGTGCGTGGTGAGGTCCTGCGATTCCTTGTTCCAGCCGACGAAGAGAATGCGCTGGCGCAAATGCACGGCCACAGCCGAGCGCGCGAGGTAGCGGTGCAGCACCCAGCGCCAGCCGAGCAGGGCGAGCGGCGTGAGCAGCCCCGCGATGACGCTGTAGATCCGCGAGATCGGTGGCTCGAAGCGCAGAATGAACATCACCGCGATAAAGCCCGGCGCCCAGAAGAAGGTCGCCTTGAGGATCTGCAGCGAGACGTAGCGGAAGCGCAGCATGGCGTTGCGCTCGTAGATGCCGAAGTTCGTGAGCAATAGGATGAAGGCCAGCGCGCCGATGGCGATGTGCGCGGAGTAGTCGGAGAGCTGGTGCGGGCCGGGCACGCCGACTTCGCTGAGCGGCGTCTGAAAGCGCAGCCAGAAGCTGAAGACCAGCGCGTAGATGATGACCAGCAGGTCGCAGATCAGGCTGGTGATGACGAGCCGATCGGGCAACGCCTTGTCCCGCATCCGCAGGACCTCGGGGAGGGGTTTCTCCCGGGGACGATGCAGGTATCCGTCGATCTTTTGGATCAACCCGGACGTGCGGCTTAACGGCTGGAGGCAGCTTTCTTTTTTTGGACTGAACATGTGGCCCTAAAATCCCTGAAGTGACTGGCGAACCAGTCGGCGGTGATGACCGAAATCACAGGTCGCTAGAATGCAGTGGGACGCACTGAGTTCACTTTTCGGAGGCACGCCGGGGGACAAGGCGCCGCACCCAAAAGGTTCCCGGTGAAGGCGATGCCCTCCGGAAACGCGAATGATGTCGGCCAGTCTTGAATCATCCTGCGCGTTTTAGCATCTCGGATGCCCGCAGCGGTAAGTGCCTCTCCGTCAACAAGCGCGCCGGGGAACTGGTGGGGTGAGGCGATCTTTCTGCGCAGGAGATGGATAAATGTAGCCACGCGTTCGTGGAAACGCGGCGCGGCGCTCGCTTCGTTACGTCCGGCGGTGTGACGCCTCGCGAAGTGACGGCGTGTCCGACGAACGTCCCACGCCTGCCGAAACATCGCCTCCACCGACTCGCCTTCCGAGGGTGTTACTCGCGGATGACGACGTGCTTTCCCGCAAACTCCTCGCTGCTTCCCTGCAGCGCTCGGGCTTTGAGGTGGAAGTGGCGGTCGATGGCCGGGAGACGTTGCGCTTGCTGGAGGCCGCGCAGCCGGACCTGCTGGTGCTCGATTTTGAAATGCCGCACGTCGATGGTGCTGAGGTCTGCCGGCGGTTGCGCGCCAGCGAATCCGACCGCCTCCGCGACCTGCCCGTGATCATGCTCACCGCTCACGTCGGCGAGGCGGAGGAAATCCGGTGCCTGGAGTCCGGCGCCAACGATTTCGTGACCAAACCCGTGAGCCGCGAGGTGCTGGCGGCGCGGATCATGACGCAGTTGCGGATCCGCTCGCTGTCGGATGAATTGCGGCGGCAGAACGTGGAACTCGCGCGCTGGCGGATGGCGCAGGAGGCGGATCTGGCGGCGGCGCGCGCCACGCAGCGGGCGTTCATTCCCGCCGCGCCCCCGGTGGTGGCGGGCTGGTCGGTGGAGACGCTTTATCGGCCGCTGATCCAGGTCGGCGGCGACGCCTTTGGCTGGAGGCAGTTGGATGAAGGGCGATGGATTTTCTGGCTGGCGGATGCGACCGGTCATGGCGCCGCGGCAGCTCTACTCACCGCGCTCACCGCACAGCTTTTTCACCAAGCCTGCCTCGCCGCCGAGGAGCCGAACGTGATCCTCCACACGGTCAATCGCGAACTTATCGCGGTGTTCAGCGGACGCTCGTTCATGACGGCCTGCTGTGCGCTCGTGGCCGCCGACGGTGGGATCACCTTTTGCAGCGCCGGTCATCCTTCCTTGCTCGTTCGGCGGGCCGATCGGTCGGTCGAGTCCTTCGGGCCGCATGCCATGATGCTCGGCTTGCGCGAGGACGCCGTGCCGGAGCAAAGCCGCATCCAACTGGGAACGGACGACGTCGCACTGCTCTACACCGACGGCCTCTGTGCGCTCAAAAAACCCGACGGCGAACGTTTCTCCCACGACGCCGCGCGCACGGCTTTGTCCCCGGTGCTGCCGGGTGCGGACTTTCTCGCGCGCCTCGTCGCCTCGCTCCAGCACCTCTCGAATGGCGAACTGGCGGACGACGATCTGGCGGCGATCGCCTTGCGCAAGAGCTAAAAACGAATCGCCCGCCGCTCTGCATGGCAGATGCGGCGGGCGGAGATTCGTCTCGGGAGCGATCAGGCGTGGGCCATCGACCACTCGTCCGCGCCGCCGATCGCGAGGATGGCTGTGCGAATTTTGCGGATGGCCAGCTCGAGGCGCGTCTTGATCGTGCCGAGCGGGATGCCGGTCTGGGCCGCGATCTCGCGCTGGCTCAGTCCGCGGTAGTAGGCGAGGTGCAGCGCTTCCTGTTGCGCCGGCGGCAAAGTCGCCATCAGACGCTTGAAGATTTCGGCACGCTCCGCGGCGCTGACGTCGTCTTCGACGCCCTCGTGACGCGTTTGCTGAGGCTCGTGTTCGGTTTCGAGGCGAAGCCGCTCCTCGGCGCGGGAATAGGCCTGGCGGCGCCGGATTTTGTCGATCGCGCGGCGACGAGCGAGCGTGACCATCCAGCCGAGCGCTTTGCCTTTGGCTTCATCGTAGCTTTCCGCGCGGTTCCAGAGTTCGACGAAGATTTCCTGCAGCAGGTCATCGGCGTCGTGTTCGTTGTGGACGACCCGCGACACGACCGTGCGGAGCAGCGGCGTGTGGCGGCGGTAGAGGGCGGCCAGAGCGGCGTCGTCCCGGGACTGAATGCGAGCCATGAGTTGCTCATCCGTGGTCTCTTGCTGGGTGATTTCGGCGATTTGTTGGGTATCGAATTCGTAAAGCATGGTAGTGACAGGTTGATGTTCGAGAATCCCTATTGCGTAGCCCGTGCCACGACCGGTTTACTCTGGAGAGGTCGCGTTTTGTGGGTTGTGTAGTGTTCTTAAAGCGGACACTTCTGTCGCTGGATGACACACGCTTTGACACCTGCTTTTTCCTCCATCCCCAGGGCCTCGGTCGCCACGCCTAACTTTGCCGTGCCCGGCGGGTCATTCGTGCCGTGACTCTTCGCCCGCTGCTCGCCCTGTTTCTCGCCTGCGCCTCCGGGCTGCAGGCGGAAGAGGCACCCGTGAGCTTTCGGAAGGACGTCGCGCCGGTGCTCCAGCGTCGCTGCGTAGCGTGCCACGGCGAAGAGTCCGCGAAGGGTGGCTACCGGCTCGATTCCTTTGCGCGGCTGGCCAGGACCGGTGAAAGCGAGCTGCTCCCCCTCGTCGCGGGCCAGGCGCACGACTCCGAACTGTATCGGCTGCTCGTGGAGCCCGAACCGAACGATCGCATGCCGCAGAAAGCCGAGGCGCTGCCGAAGCGTGAGATCGCGCTCATCGAGCGCTGGATCCAGCAGGGCGCGGTGAACGACGGCGGCGCGCCGGACCGCCCGCTCGCCGAACTCGTGCGCGAAACCTTCCTGCTCGCCGCGCCGGAAAAATCCACGCGCCCGATGCCCGTGACCGCGCTGGCCTACAGCCCGGACGGTACGCAACTCGCCGTGTCGGGTTACTTCGAGATCACGCTCTGGAGTGTGGAAAGAGGCACGTTGGTGCGACGCATCGGCGGCCTGCCCGAGCGGATCAGCTCGATCGCCTGGCACCCGAAGACCGATCAACTCGCCGTGGCCGGTGGCTCGCCCGCGCAGTGGGGCACCGTGGCGCTGCTCGATCCCGCCGCCGGTTTCCAGCCGCGCTTTCTCTGCGACCTGCCGGAAATGGCGCTGAGCGTGGCGTTCAATCCGGAAGGCAATCTCCTCGCCGTGAGCAGCGGGGATCGGACGATCCGGTTCTTCGACAGCAAAACCGGGCGGTCGCAGCGCGTCGTCCGCCCGCATGCGGATTGGGTGCAAGCGATCGCCTTCAGCCCCGATGGCAAGCACCTCGTCTCCGCCAGTCGCGACCGGACGCTGCGCGTGACCGAGGTCGCCACGGGCTTGGTCGAGACGACTTACGCCGAACACCAAACATCGGCCGTCGCGGCGCTGTTTTCGCGCGACGGAAAAACTGTGCTATCCCTAGGCCAGACCCACGCCGTGCATCTCTGGGACCCGCTCACCGGGAAAAACAAACAGAAGCCGCTCGCCCTTTCCGCGCGCGCCGAGCGTTTCGGCTGGCTGGGCAATGCTTTAGTGACGGGCTCGACCGATGGCCTCGTCCGCATTTCCCAAACGAACGATTCGCCAGTGCTCCTCACGCTCCACGGCCATCGCGACGCCGTGACCGCGCTCGCGGTGGGGCGCTCGTCGGATTCCTTTGCCACCGGCAGCTACGACGGCACCGTCTGCATCTGGAACCTCGCGTGCGAGACGTGGGTCCAGCGCTTCGTCGCCAGCCCGCGCTAGGCGAAAATTTCGGTGATTGGCTTGCCGTCGGCCGCGGCGACCGGGCGCCCCGCGGCGGTGTGCAGCTCGGTGTGGGGATTGATCCCGAGCGCCTGATAAATCGTCGCCGCGAGATCGTCTGGGCGCACCGGGTCTTCCGCGGGATAAGCGCCCTGCTTGTCGCTCGCGCCATAGACGAAGCCGCGCTTCGTCCCGCCGCCCGCGAGCAGCGTGGTGTAGCACTGCGGCCAGTGGTCGCGACTCACGTTTTTGTTGATGTTCGGCGTGCGGCCAAACTCGCCCATCCAGACGACCAGCGTGGTGTCGAGCAGGCCGCGCTCGTCGAGATCGTTGAGCAGCGTGGGTAGCGTCTGCTCGGTGATCGGGAGATGAAATTTCTCCACGATCGGAAACATCCGCGTGTTGTTGAAGCCATGCGTGTCCCAGCCGCCTTCGGTCGTGCTTTGCCCGCCGATGCTCGGCGAAAAATACACGGTGACAAACTTCGTTCCCGCTTCCACGAGGCGCCGCGCGAGCAGGCAGCTCTGCCCGTAAGTCGAGCGCCCATAAGCCTCGCGCACCTTCGCGGGTTCCGCGGCGAGATTGAAAGCCTCACGCAACTTCGGCGACTGCAGCATGCCGATCGCCTTGTCGTAGTAGCCGTCGAACCCGCGGGCCTGCGGCGAAAATTCCAGCATCCGCGCCTGCTGATCGATGAGCTGCTGCAACTCGCGCCGCGCCTGCATGCGCTCGAACGGGATGCCCTCCGGCAGGCTGAGCTCCGGCAGCGCGAAGTTCGCCGCATTCGGATCCTGCAGGATCGTCAGCGGGTCGTGATTTTTTCCGAGGAAGCTGGCGTGCTGGCCGGGCGTCACCGAGCCATCGCTGATCGTGTACGGATACGAAATCGCCGTCGGCATCTCGCCGGAGTTCGGCGCGAGTTTGTCCACGATCGAGGAGTAGCCGGGGAAAAGGTCGAGCGAATCGCGCAGCCGCTGGTCATCGCTCAGCGGCGCGTGTCCGGTCAGCGCGTAGTAGCCCGCCGAGTTGTGATTCTTCATCGTGTGATGCATCGACCGGATCAGCGTCACCTTGTCCATCACCTTCGCCGTCTTCGGCAGATGCTCGGAAACCTGGATGCCATCGGCGCTGCTGGAGATCGGCTTGTGCGGCCCGCGAATCCCCTCCGGCGCGTCCGGTTTCATGTCGAACATGTCGATGTGCGACGGCCCGCCCCATTGGAAAAGGAAGATGACCGACTTCGCGCGGGGCTTGATTTTATCAGGCTTCCCGAGGATCGCCTCGGCATTGAGGATGCGCGGAAAATTCAACCCGAGCAGCCCGAGCCCGCCGACCTTGAGCGCGTGGCGGCGGGTGATCGCGTGGTGAAAATCGGAGCAGGCGGAATCGCGTTTCATGGGTCTATTGGCGGAAGACAAACTCCTTGGAGTTGAGCAGCGCCCACGCGAGGTCTTCCGCGGCGCGGCGGCGATCGCCCGTCGCGAGGAGGGCAGTGCAGCGTTCCAGTTCCTGGGCGGTGGGCGGACGCGTGAGCGCGGTCCAGAAAAGGGCATCGACGATCTCCGAGTCGGTCTTTCCGCTGCCAAGCAACTGGTCGAGCACGTTGCCTTTTTGCGTGAGCATCTGCTGGATGAGCGGGCTGCTGATGAGCTGGAAAACCTGCGGCATCGCGGTGTCGTTGCTGCGCTCGCAATCCGAAGCGATGAGCCGCGGCGGCTTGCCAAAGCTGGCGGCGAAACGGTCCACGCCCGAGGTGAGCGGCTTGTAGTGCTTGCGGCCCTCGGGGATTTGCGTGAGGCGCGTGCCGGCGGGGACGCCTTCGATTCGCAGCGGCGTCGCGAGCACGAGGCTGAGCGAGTCGAGCATCTGCTCGGCGGTCAGGCGCTGGACGATGGCGCGCGAGTTGTTGGTCTCGTCCTCGCGGTTCGTGGCGTTCGGCGCGGCGGCGAGCTGGTAAGTGCGCGAGCTGGTGATCGTGCGGATCAGCCGGCGCAGGTCGTAGCCGTTTTGCGCGAAGTCCTTGGACAGCGTTTCGAGAAGCTCGGGATGGGAAGCAGGATTGCTCGCGCGGAAATCATCCACCGGATCGACCAGCCCGCGCCCGAGCAAATGCGCCCACACACGATTCACCTGCATACGGGCGAACATCGGCGTGTGCGGCAGCCAGTCGGCGAGCGCGAGCAGTTCGTCGCGCTCCTTGCTCAGCTTCGGCGCCTCGCCGCCGAGGAACCGCGGGCTCGCGGGTTCGCCGGTCCGCGCATTCGTCACCGAGGCCTTCGCTTTGATCAGCACCGTCTGGTCTCCCTTGAACTCGTTTTTGTCGTTCTTGTCCTTCCCCTTTTCGTCGGAAAGCTTGTAGTCGAGCCGCGCGAAGAGGCCGGTCCAGTTGTAATAATCGTCCTGTGTCCAGCGCTCGAAGGGGTGGTTGTGGCACTGCGCGCAGTTCAGTTGGGTGCCGAGGAAAACGCGCGCGGTGTTTTCGGCGCGGGTCACCGGATCGCGATTGGCGCGCCACCAGTTGGCCGGCGGGTTCTGCAGTGTGCTGCCGCGGGCGGCGATGAGTTCGCGGGCGAATTGATCGAGCGGCTTGTTTGCCGCGATGCTCTCGCGGATCCAGCCGTGGAAGACTTTCATCCCGTCGTAGTCGAGCTGGCGTTGCTCGATCTTGAGCAAGTCGGCCCATTTCAGCGCCCAGAAATCGGCGAACTCGGGACGGGCGAGCAGAGTGTCGATGAGCCGGGTGCGTTTGTCGGGCGCGGTGTCGGCGACAAACTCGCGCGCGCTTTTCCAGTCCGGCACGAAGCCGAGCAGGTCGAGGTAGGCGCGCCGGATGAAAAGAGCATCGCTGCACAGTTCGGACGGATTGATCCGCAGCGTGCGCAGTTTTCGGAAGACCTGTTCGTCGAGGACATTCCGCGCGGGTGGATTGCTCCAGACGAAGTCCGGCCGCGCCGGAATGAAGGCGAGCGGCACCGCGACCTGCTGGTCGAGATAGCGCACGAGCACTGTGGCTTCGGTGGCTTTCTCGCGCTTGACCACGCCGTCGTGCGAGACCTTCACGGCGAGATTGCTCGGCTCGTAAACCGCGAGCCTGGTCACGTCCTGTTCGGTGCCGTCGGCAAACTTCACTTTGGCGCGAATCTTCACCTCGGTCGCCGGCTCGACGACCACGCGGGCCGAAGTCTGCACCTCCAGCTTTACCGGGCGCGGCGCGAGCACGCCGGAATCGGGCGCCCCATCGCGCAGCCAGCGCAGCAGGATCGCATATTCCGGCGAGTCTTTGCCGAAACGCTGCCCGCCTTCATGCGCGAGCGCGGACGTCGCTTTGAGCAGGAGCAGGCTGTTTTCGGGCTGGATCGGGTTGATGCGGCGCCCGCCCTGTTCGTGCGTCATGGCCAGCCAATCGAGGTCCGGGTCCTGTCCGCGGAGCGAGAGTTTCAGCCCGCCTTTGCCGCTGCCATTGCCGTGACAGCCGCCGAGGTTGCAGCCCGCCTTGGAGACGACCGCCATGACCTCCCGGCGAAAGAACACGCTTTCCGCGGGCGCCTCGGCGGCCGTCGCCCGCGGCAGCGCCACGCCGAGGGCGGCGACACAGACGGACAAAATGGGAAAACGTGTCGGCATCTTTCTTGGCAGGTTGCTGCCCGAATGAGAACACCCTTCCGCGGCGAAACATAGGGACTTTTCGCGAGCCGAAAGGTTGCCAGCGAAGAATCTGTGACTTCAGTTTTTCCTCACCCGGCGGGCGTTGGATGCCGGAGCGAGATCAGCGGTTCTTCGCAGCGCTCAGATTGACTGCTTGGGAAGAGCCGCCGCCCCTTACGCGCGATTCCACGCCAGCAGCCCTTGGGCGGCGGGGAGAATCTCATCGAGAAGGTCGTCGCCGAGATTCTTTACCAAAGGCAGCGCCGGTCCCGTCTCGGCGATGCCGGCGAGCGACACCGCGTGATGCAGCACCGGGATCGGGCCATACGCGTTGCGGAGATTTTCGAGCGAGGTGAAGCGCTCGCGAATCTCCTCCGCTAGGGCGATGTCTCCCGCGTGCAGGGCGTTGAGCAACTCCTGCGAACGCCGGGGCGCCACACAAACGCAGCCGCTCGTGAAGGCGTGAACGCCAAACTTCAGCCAATGAATGATCGCGGGCTGCTCGCCGATGCCGCTGACGATGAGTTTCGGATCGACCGACTGCACGAGCCCGGCGAGGAGGTCGTCCTGCTCGGGGTTGTCGCGGACGACCGCGTATTTGATCCACGCGATCGCCCCCTCGGCGACCAGCGATTCCACGACTTCGAGCGTCACGTAGCCTTGGTCCTTGATGTAGAGCACGATCGGTTTGCCGAGCTTCTCGACGATGCGCAACACCGCAGCCTGCACGCCTTGGGGCGAACTCACCGCCACCGTCGGCAGCAGCATCGCGGTCGGAAAATTCCGCTTCGCGAGGATCGCCGCCTGGTCGAGCGCCGTGCCGAAGTAGGGCCCGATGCTCGGCACGATCAGCGTGTTCGCTGCCGCGCCCGCTTCGAGCTGGTCGAGCACCGTTGCGTATTCGCTGAGCGCGATGTTGTAGAAATTGGCGTTGCCTCCGTAGAGCAGCGTGGAGACGCCGCCCGACTCAATGTGCCGGATGAGCTTCGCGTTTTCGGCGGCATTGGGCCGGAGCGCAGAATCGCGGCAGAGCGGCGGCACGGAAATGACGGAGCTTTGCAGGTCGGAGGGAGAAATCGTCGTCTTCATCGGGTCGGTGCCCCTTTCCATCCTTTCCGGCGCGCCCGGGCAAGCGGGAAGTCGCCAAAGGAGACGATTGCGAGCGGGTTTCCTTGGCACTAGCCTCGCTGGGTACGTTGCATGCGACCGGCTTCACCACATGAGCGACTCAGTTGAAAATACTTCCGGGAGCGTGGCCCCTGTTCGGGAAAAGGGCCCGCGCCGGACCACTCCGGTGGTGCTCAAGCTCACGCTGCTCGTCGGCGTCACCCTCGCGGTGCTGCTCTCCGGGCTGCTCATCGCCAGCGGCTCCTACTGGCACGACGTCTTGCGCACCCAAGTGGATGCGCACCTCGCGGCGGTGGCGGCCAGTCGCTGCGCCGTGGTCCAGGCGCAGGTGGCCTTGCTCCAGCAGCGCGTGGAGCTGAATACCGATCGCGGCGAGCTGCGCGGCTTTTTCTACGAGCTGGCGAACGGGACCTTGTCGGATCAAAACCGCGCAGGTTCGCAGCAGACGCTCGAAAGAATCTCGAATGGCGTTCCCATCCTCTCCGCCGCGCTCGTCGATCCAGCGGGCCAGGTCGTGCTGTCCAGCGATCCCCAGCAGGTCGGGCGCAACGTCGGCGCCGAGGCCGAGTTTCGCCATGGCCTGACCGAGGCGCATGTGGGCCTTCCCCGCCGGATGGCCGGTCGCTTCGAGGCGGTCCTGGCCGCCCCAGTGCGTGCGCGGAGCGATCCCGGAAAAACCTACGGCGTGCTCATGGCCGCGGAGAAGGCGCCACTTTCACCGTCCGCCTGCCGCTCCTGAACGAAGACACCACGCTGCCCATCTCGAAGTCGCCTGTGTCTTCGCCGCGGGCCGTGCGCAGTCGGCGCGTGCTGCTCGTGGATGACAACCGCGACACCGTGCATTCTTTTGCCCGGCTGCTGAAACTCCGCGGGCACGAAGTCGCCACCGCCTACGATGGCCTCGTCGCACTCGAGCGCGCGCAGGAGTTTAAGCCCGACATTTTCCTCCTCGATATCGGCCTGCCCGGGCTCGATGGCTACGCGCTGGCGCGGCGCTTGCGCGAGGAAGGATTCGCGGACACGCCGATGATCGCCATCTCCGGCTACGCCCAGCAGGGCGACCGGGAAAAGGCGCGCGAAGCCGGCTTCGACCGGCACTTCGCCAAACCGATCAATTTCGAAGCACTCGCCGCGCTCCTGCTCGCCGAGACCGCGGAGATTCGCTCGCGCTAGTGAACTGCTGATGTCGTGGGAGTGCGGTTATCTGACCGCAGAGGCGCAAAGAAAACAGAGAGGTCTGCAGAGGGGAAAACGAAGATCTCTCTGCGTTCCTCTCCTTCTTCTCGGCGTTCTCTGCGGTAAAGTCCGCCGGTCCACCCTCTTAATGGATCGCTGGCTCGGGCGTGGGTTTGCCGTTCCAGTGGAGAAAGCGGAAGTCGCAGCCTTCGTCGGCCTGCGTCACTTCGTTGAGGTAGAGCACGCCGTAGCCGCGCTCGTAATGCGGAGCGGCGGGTTTCCACTCCGCGCGGCGCGTGGCGAGTTCTTCGTCGGCGACTTCCAGCGTCAGCGTGCGCGCTTCCACATCGAGCGTGATCAAGTCGCCGTCCCGCACCAGCGCGAGCGGGCCGCCCACGGCTGATTCCGGGGCGACGTGCAGGATGCACGCGCCGTAGCTCGTACCGCTCATCCGCGCATCGGTGATCCGCAGGATGTCGCGCACGCCCGCTTCGAGCAGGCGCTTCGGCAGCGGGAGCATGCCCCACTCCGGCATGCCCGGCGCGCCGATCGGGCCGGCGCTTTGCAGGACCATCACGCTGTCCGCGGTGATGTTCAGCGCGGGGTCGTCGAGGCGCTTGGAAAGGTCGGGGTAATTCTTGAACACGACCGCCGGGCCGGTGTGCTTGAGGAAGCGCGGCTCCATCGCGCTGTGTTTGATGACTGCGCCCTTCGGGCAAAGATTCCCGCGCAGCACCGCGGTGCCACCTTCCACCGAGATCGCGTTCTCGCGCGGGCGGATCACTTCGGTGTTCCAGATCTTCGCGTCGCTCACGTTCTCCTTCAGCGTCTTGCCATTCACCGTCAGGCAGTCGCCATCGAGGAGATCAAGCAACTGCGCCAGCGTCGCGGGCAGACCGCCGGCGAAATAGAAGTCCTCCATCAAAAATCTCCCCGCTGGCCGCAGATCGGCCAGCCGCGGCGTCTTCCGCGAGATGCGGTCGAAATCCTCCAGCGGCAGCTTGATCCCCGCGCGGCCCGCCATCGCGATGAGATGCACGATCGCATTCGTCGAACCGCCCACCGCCATGTCCGCGACGATCGCATTCTCAAACGCCGCCCTCGTCAGAAACTTCGACGGGTTCAGGTCCGTCCACGCATTCTCCACCGCCTGCCGCCCGGTCGCCGCCGCCATGCGCCAGTGCCGCGCATCGCTCGCCGGGATGCTCGACGCCCCCGGCAGCGTCAGCCCGAGCGTCTCGGTGATCGCCGTCATCGTGCTCGCCGTGCCCATCGTCATGCAGTGTCCGTGCGAACGCGCGATCCCATCCTCGATCTCGCACCAATCCTCCTGCGAAATTTTCCCCGCGCGCAACTCCGCCCAATACTTCCACGCATCGGTCCCCGAGCCGAGCGTCTGGTCGCGCCACTGCCCGTGCAGCATCGGCCCGCCGGGCACGAAGAGGAACGGCAGCGCCGCCGAGAGCGCGCCCATGATCAGCGCCGGCGTCGTCTTATCGCACGCGCCGAGCAGCACCGCGCTATCGATCGGGTGACTGCGCAGCACCTCCTCCGTCTCCATCGCCAGCAGATTCCGATAAAGCATCGTCGTCGGCTTCATGAAATTCTCCGCCAGCGACAGCACCGGGATTTCCAGCGGCATCCCGCCCGCCTGCAGCACCCCCTTCTTCACGTTCTCCGCCAGCACCTTGAAGTGCAGGTGGCACGGATTGATGTCGCTCCACGTATTCAGGATCGCGATCACCGGCTTGCCCACCCAATCCTCCGGCCCGAGCCCCATCTGCTTCAGCCGCGAGCGCTGGCCAAACGTCCGCAAATCATTCGGACCGAACCAACGGAAGCTGCGGAGTTCTTCGGGAGTGCGACGGGTGCTCATAGGTGGGAAAGCCGCGCGAGGAGCGCGCAAGGGCCGCATCACAGCGCGAAAGCCCCGCGCCTTCAATCCCCGACGCCGACAAAAATCGCCGTGACACCCACCCGCATTTTCACCTACAAACACTCCCGCAACGTCCCCAGACGAAATGAAGGCGGCAACACATTTTGGCGTGCGCGGCACGCAACCCAGCAGGTTGCGAAGGACTTCGTTTGCCCGGATTTCCCGCGTCCTCGCGCATCTGAGAGGCGACCGCTCGGCGGGAGGCGCGCCCCGCACCCCGCGAAGCCGTCACCGGCACCACTCTGCCCGAAGCCGTCCTCAAGGGCGTGATCGCGGAAGACCTCACCGGGCTCGCCGCGCGGCGGGCCGCCTACATCGCCAGCGACGAGGATCAAAACACCTCCACCCAAGCCGGGCAGGAAGCGCACGACGAAGTGAACACCCTCTTCCTCGAAGTCCGCGGCCTCCGAGTCGACCTCCAACTCGCTGCCGACCAGGCCTTCCCCTACACCGAAAAACTCAACGCCCCCACCCGCCGAGCCTTCAAGATCCCCGCGGATCGGCCAGCGGTGGAGTGAGGCTGGCGCGTTGTTGATTGAGCGACCGTTTGTCCGCGGTTAGTTTCGCACCCATGTCCCAGACTCCAGAACTTTTGCAGCGCGTGGATTCTGCCAAAGCACAACTCGACAGCCTGCGTCCGCTGGAGAAAGAGCAGGAAGATCGGGTGATGCAGAAGTTCCGCCTTTGGTGGACCTATCACTCGAACGCCATTGAGGGGAACACGCTCACGCAGGGTGAGACGGAGATGTTCTTGATGGAAGGACTCACCGCGAAGGGCAAACCGCTCAAGGATCATCTCGATCTTCGTGGCCATAGCAACGCGATCAACTACCTGCTTGGTTTCATCCACGACAAGGATGTGCTGACCGAAGCGGCGATGCGGAAGCTGCACGAGATTTTACTCGTCGAGCCGTATCAGGTGCAGGCGATCACTCCCGATGGGCTGCCGACGATGAAAACCGTGGCACTTGGCCAATACAAGACCCAGGCCAACCACGTCCGCACGCCCACGGGTGAAACACACTACTACGCCACTCCCGAGGAGACGCCCGCGAAGATGCAGGACTTGATGACTTGGTACCGCAACGAGACGGCCAAAAGCGTGATGCACCCGGTCGAGATCGCCGCTCGCTTTCACCACCGGTTCACGTCGATCCACCCATTCGACGACGGGAATGGTCGCATGTCGCGCCTGCTCATGAACCTCATGCTCATGCAAACCGGTTATCCACCGGCAGTGATTCGGATCAGCGAGAGGGATCAATATCTCGCGGCTCTGCGAAGAGCGGATCGGGAAGAACACGACGATTTCCTCGGCTTCATCGCCGAGCACGTCGTGGTATCGCTGGAACTCTTCGTCCGCGCCGCAAGGGGGGAGGAAATTCATGAACCAACTGACCTTGAGAAGGAAATCGCGTTACTCAAGATCGAGTTGAAGCACGGCGAGGAACCGGAGGTGCTAACGCAAGATGTGCAAAGAAGAGTGTTTGCGAACTCATTCGATCCTTTGTTCGCGGAAATCGTGAAGCTGATGAGCCCGCTGTGCGATTTATTCGCTCAGAACATACTTTCGTGGGGAGGGGGAGAAACCACCATTCTCCACATGAAAGCGGCCCCACGTCCGACTGGCTGGGAAAGCCGAGTGATTCACAGGGTCCCGGTGCATTTTGATTTGCGAGGTTTTAAGAAAGCCCGCTTCGACACCTTTGATCTTACTGCGGTCATATTACTGACATTGGATCAGTTGAACTACCAAGTGTCATTACCTTCAGCCAATCCATCACTGACCATCCAACACTTCTATCAGGAACCCCTCACCAAAGACGAAATCACCGAGGTGGCGCAGAAGCTCACCCGCTTCTTTGTGGAGGCCATCAAGAAAAAGACCAACGGCCATTCCTGATCGGGGTGCCTCGCCCACGAGGGGTGGAGTCCAGGGCTAAAGAGATTCGCCGATAAATCGGGTCGCTGGTGAACCAAGTCAGGATTTTCCATTTACCCGCGCGGGGCAGAGCGGTAATGCTCCGCCCCCGATGAGCACCCTTCTCAATCTCGTCGGGAAATATCCCGTGCAGCGTTTCGCCGCCGGGGAAGTCGTGCTGGAGCAGCGCCATGATTCCGGTCGCATGTATGTGCTGATCGAAGGCGAGGTGGAGGTCTTCCGCGAGGGCGTGCGCATCGCCAAGGCCAGCACGCCGGGCGCGGTCTTCGGCGAAATGGCGGCGCTGCTCGGCGGCGCGCATACCGCGACTGTCCGCACGCTGAAAGCTTCCTCCTTCGCGGTCGTGGATGATCCGCGCGCCTTTCTCGCCGGCTCCGCCGAGGCCAGTCTGCAAGTGGCCGAACTGCTCGCCCGCCGCCTCGATTCGCTGAACAAATATCTCGTGGACGTGAAGCGCCAGTACGTGGGGCACGATCATCTCGGGATGGTGGATCAAGTGCTCGAAGCGCTGATGCACCGCCACCCGCGGGCGCGGGACTAGGCTTCCTTCGCGAGGACGGCGCGCAGATCCTGGGTGCCGGTTCCCTCCAGCGAACACCACTCGGCCTGCATGGTGTCGAGGTCGAGCGCGATGAACGCCGGGCGCGGCCCGATCTGCTGGCCGGGATTGAAGACCCACGTTTTTCCGAGCTGGTCGATCCACGCGCCCTCGGCGTGGAAGGGTGCATTGTGGATGTGGCCGGAGAGGACGACGTCCGGCTGATACTGCTGGATCCAGCCGGGCAGGAATTCGTCGCCGCCAAACTTGCGCCCCGTCCAGCTCACGGGCGATTGATCGGGCGGCGAATGATGAACCCAGATCCAGCGGGCCTTGAGGCGGGCGGCATCGCGGGCGAGCTGCGCTCCGATGGCGGCGCGGGATTCCGGCCCATCCCACCACGGGCAGACGGTGATGAGCGTGTCGCCGACTTCCACGCTGTCGCCATCGACAAACACTTCCGCGGCCTTGGCCTCCTGCAGCCAGCGCGCGACGGATTCATTGGCCTCGGAGCGGGCGTCGCCATCGTGATTGCCGGAGCAGACGAGCAGGCGCGTCTGTTCCCCGATGCGCTGGAGATATTTCTCCACGACGGTGATCTGCACATCGAGATCGACGGGCGAGGCGAGGTCGAGCAGGTCGCCGCCGATGACGACGAGTTCGAAATGCACCGCGGTTTTCGCCAGCCAATCAAACTGCTTCAGCGCGTAGTGGAGGTCGGCGACGAAGAGCATCCGCATGGCTTCAGCGAAGTTGAGGATGCGCGCGCGGGTCGTCGAGGCGAATCACGGTGCTTTTTCCCCGGGCGGAGCCACCGGCGGCGCGTCGGTCTTCGGCGGGGCTGCGGCGATGACGGTGAGCCAGAGCTGATCGGTCGAGTCGATCACCAGATCGGTATAGCCCTGCGGCACGCCGTTGTTTTCGCCGGTCGTGGTCATGAAATGGGAGACCGGGTGCTCGGTGCCGGACTCCATATCGCGCACGACAAGCTGGAACGGCTGGCTGACCGCGGCGGCGGTTTCCGTGGCGACGATTTTCAAGGTCACCTCACCGCCTTTCTCCGGCACCTCGACTTCCGCCGCGGTGACGCCTTCGGGTAATTTCTTCGCCGCGAGTTGCAGCTTCCCTTTCAACCCATTCACGCGCTTCACGGTCGCCTTGATTTCGCCCGTCTTGCCGGCGGTGACGACGACTGCGTGGCTCGCCGTGCTGGCGGTGAGGGTGGGCTGCGCCTCGGTGATGGCGAGGCGATAGAGGAAGTCGCGACCGCCGCGGTGTGCGAGATCGCCGATCGCGGCGATGAAGACGCCATCGCTCGGCGCGGTCCAGATGAGCAGCGGATCGCGCGAGCCCTCGGCGTCGTCGCTGCGCGCGAGTTGTTTGCCGTCCTTGTCTTCGATCTTCAGCCAGGCATCGAGCGGCGAACCCGCGCGCGCGGCGAGCAGGCGCAGGTCGTAGATCTTTCCCTTGGTGGCGGTGAAGGTGAAGCGGTCTTCGTCGTTGGCAGCGGCGATCGCGCCGGAGATGGCGCCCGGCGATTCGACGGCCTGCGCGGTGCTGGCCGTGTGGTTCGGCTCCTGCTCGGCGATTTCCGCACCGCGCTCGGGATCGTGCGGCGGCAAGGTGATGGCCGGCTGCGGCTGCGTGGTGAGGTGCAGGCGGTAGATGCAGCCTTCGCCGCCGGTGAAGCCGACGCCAGATGTGGCCGGATAAACGAACCCCATGAGTTGCACAATGAAGACGCCATCGCTCGGGGCGGTCCACGTGAGTCGCGGATCGAGCGTGCGCCCGTCGTCGTGGTTGAAGGCGAGCTGCGTGCCGCTTTCATCGACGAGGCGGAGCATGCCGTCGAAGGTGGAGCCGAGCACGTAGGCCTCGACGCGCGCGGTCAGCGTCTCGCCTTTCTTTAAGGTGACGGCGAAGGAATCGACATCGCCTGCTTTGTTGAGCTGGCCGTTGATCGTCGCGGGAAGGCCAGCGATCGGCTGCGGTTTTTTGAAGTGGTCGTTCGGCTCGGCATCGAGCGGCTCCGGTGCCGTGGAGACGATGAAGAAACGCGGCGCCGATGCGCCTTCGCCGTTGAAAAGCCGGATCAGGTGCGGCCCGGGCGCGGCGTCCGGCGCGATCTCCACGTCGAACTCACCTGCCTTAGGCAGCGCTTTGAAAACGATGCCCGGCGCATCGACCCAGACTTGCACCGGCCACGGCGCAAACTTCCCGCTCGGTCGCACGGTGACGGTCGTGCTGCGGGTGCCGGCGGCGGGGAAGAGGTGGGTGAGTGTCGGCTCGGCGGCGCTCGCGACGAGGCCACAAACCGCGAAGAAGACACCCGTAGCGCAGCGCGCGACCACGCCTTTAGACGAAGAGCTCCTTGATCATGCGCCCCTCGTTTACCAGGTGGATCGGCCGTCCGGTGTTCGTCTGGAGCGTCATGTGCGGATCGATGCCCATCTTCGTGTAGAGCGACGCGGCGAAGTCCTCCGGGCGATAGACATTCTCGGCGGCGTGGTAGCCCTTCACGTCGGTCGCACCCACGATCTGCCCGCCGGGAATCCCCGCGCCAGCCATGAGCACCGACATGGCAAAGGGCCAGTGGTCGCGGCCGACATCCTTGTTGACCTTTGGCGTGCGCCCAAATTCGCCGCACGCGATGACTAGCGTGTTTTCCATTAGTCCGGTTGCTTGCAGGTCGTTCAGCAGCGCCGCGAGTCCCTGATCGAAGTTCTGCAAGCGCTTGCCTTTGTAAGTCTCGAACAGCTTCCGGTGATCGTCCCAGCCGCCGTAATGAACTGTGACAAACGACACGCCCACTTCGACGAGCCGCCGCGCCATGAGCATGCGCTGGCCGACGTCGTTGCGCCCGTAGCGATCGCGCACCTTGGCGTCTTCGCGGCTGATATCGAACGCCGCCTGCGCCTTCGACGACGACACGAGGTCGAAGCCCTGCTGGTAAAATTTGTCGAAGACCACCGCCGGGTCGTCCACGAGCTTGTCATTAAAGCGCTGCATCCGATCCAGCGCCGTGCGCAGCTCGCGCCGCGTCTTCGCGTGCCCCTCGGCGATTTCCGCCGGCACCACCACGTCGCGCACCTGAAAGCCGTTCGCATTTGGATCACCGCCGATGACAAACGGCGCGTGCTGCCCGCCGAGGAAATTCGGGCCGCCCGAGCGCGTGTTGCTCGGCATCGCCATGTAGGCCGGCAGACCGCTGCGCACACCGCGGTCGTAGGACACCATCGAGCCAAAGCTCGGGTGAAACGTGACGAACGCCCCGCACCCGACCGGCACCGGCGTCGGCGAACCGGTCATCATGTAGTGATTGCCGCCGCCGTGATTCGGGTCCTTGTGCGCGATCGAGCGGATGACCGTGAACTTGTCGAACGCCTTGGCCAGTTCCGGCACCGGCTCGCTGAAATGCACGCCCGGCACGCAGGTCGGGATCGTCTTGAAGGTTCCGCGAATCTCCGCGGGCGCGTCCGGCTTCGGGTCAAACGTCTCGTAATGCGACGGCCCGCCATCCATCCAGATCATGATGCAGTTGACGTTCTTCGCCGGCGCCGCGCTGGGAGCGGCGACCGCGCGGGCGCGCAGCAGATCGCACAGCCCGAGGCCAAGGGTCCCGCCGAGGCCGATCTGGAGAAAGTCGCGCCGGGAGACTCCGGCGCAATTGTGATAAATGGGGGACATGTTGGCGTTTGTGAGTGAACCCTATCGCGCCCGGTTTCCTAGACCCTAAAATCAGGCTCCAGCAGGGCGGGAATTTGATCTCGCCACACGTTCCCGCTGGCTCACCTTGCGAGCTGCCATGAACGAGTCCGTCTCCTCCCAAGACCTTGCTCTCGGATTGCTCGGGGCCACCGTCGGCGGATGCCTCGGCTACCTTGCTTTCACGTGGATCGCCAGCCAGGGCTTCTACGCGCTGATGTTGCCGCCGGGGCTGCTCGGCATCGGTGCGGGTCTCGCCTCGCGCCGCCGGTCGCGCCCGCTCGCCATCATCTGCGCGGTCGCTGGGCTCGCGCTCGCGCTTTTCACCGAATGGCGCCACGCACCCTTCGTCGCCGACAAAAGCTTCGGCTTTTTCCTCGCCCACGTTCACCAGCTTCAGCCGGTCACGCTCATCATGATCGCCGTCGGCACCTATCTCGCCTACAGCCTCGCGCTTGGTCGCGAGCGGCGGACTAGTGATTGAAGACGAACTCCGCGGAGTTGAGCAGCGACCACAGCACGTCCTCGGTCGCACCGCGGCGGGTCGCGCCCTCGCTGGTGAAAGCGCCGGTGGCGATCTTCAGTTCCTCGTCGCTCGGCGGGCGTGAGTAGCAGGCGAGGTAAAGCTCGGTCACGATTTCCTCCGGCGTGAGCTGGCTTTCGGCGAGGCGTTGCACGCGCGCCGCGGCGTCCTTGCTCGCCAGCTTTTCCTGCAACAGACGTGAGTTCATAAGGTGCAGCGCCTGCACGATGCTCGGCTTGGAATCGCGCTCGCACGGGCAGTCGCTGCTCGAGTTGGGCCGGCTGAAGGCGTCCATCGTGGGCGACTCGATTTTGTAGGTCCACGCCTGGATGGCGCGGCTGCCCGGCGGCAGGCCGGCGTAGCTGTTCGGCACGCCGGTGATGTCGGCCACGGCGTCGGTGAGTACTTCCGCCGGCAGGCGGCGGCGATAGGAACGCGAGAAGTTGCGCGTGTCGGCGGTGTTGAATTCGTTCGGCACCGTGCTGAGCTGGTAAAGATGCGAGCTCAGGATCGCGCGCATGAGTTCCTTGAGGTTGTAATCCTTGCGCACGAGCTCCTGCGCGAGGCCGTGGAGCAGCGCGGGATTTGAGGGCGGATTCGACAGGCGGAAGTCATCGACGGGATCGACGATGCCCTTGCCGAAGAACGCCGCCCACACACGATTCGCGACGGCCGGCGCGAAGAACGGATTCTTCGGGTCGGTCATCCAATCGGCCAGCGCACGGCGCGGATCGGTGTCGTCGGTCACCTTCACCGGTGAACCGTCCGGTGGCTGCGGCTCCATGAGTTCGCCGGTCACGGGATGTTTCACCGTCTTGCCCGGCGCGAAGTAAAACGTCTCATTGCCCGCCGAGATCGGCGCGGAAATGCCGGCGCCCTTTTGCTTCACCGTGCCGAAGAACGCGGCCATGCGATAAAAGTCGTCCTGCCCCCATTTTTCGCTCGGGTGATGATGGCACTTCGCGCAGTCGAGCCGCACGCCGAGGAAGAGCTGGCTGAACATCGTCGTCACATCCGCGGGCTCGCGCCGGTCGCGATAAATCACCGCCGGGCCGAAGCGGTGCGTGTTGCCTTCGGTGGTCACGATCTCGCGCACAAACTGGTTGTAAGGCTTGTTCGCGCGGAAGCTCTCGCGGATCCACTGGTCGAGCACATACACGCTCTTGATGCCGGCGCGATCGGGATTCGGGCGCAGCAGATCGGCCCATTTGTTCGCCCAGTAATCGGCGTAGAGCGGACTTGCGAGCAGCCGGTCGATGAGCTTCGCGCGCTTGTCGGGCGCGGTGTCGGCGAGAAAGGCGCGGGCTTCATCCGGGCTCGGCACGGTGCCGATGGTGTCGATCGAAGCGCGCCGCAGAAACTCCGCATCGCTGCACGATTCCGACGGGAAAAGGCCGAGCTGCTTGAACTGCGCGTAGGCCAGCTCGTCGATGAAGTTCCGCGCCGGCAGATTCGCGTACTGGCTCTCCGGCAGCAGCCGGTCGGCGGGAATCCCGATCCGCGAATCGCCGACCATGCCCATGAAGCGCGCGACGATCACGGCTTGACCGCTCACCTTGCCCGCGCTGACCACGCCAGCCTCGGTCACGCGCGCGAGTTCCTTGTCGTTGGAGCTGAAGTCGGCGAGTGCGGTGACATCGCGCACCGAGCCGTCGGAGTAATGCGCCTCGACCTTGAGCTGCTGCGTGTCGCCCTTTTTGTACAGCCGCTCGGCGGGCTGCACGCTGATGCGCTGCAAATCGGCCTCGCCCTCGCTGCGATAAACCATGCCGCCGCTGATCCACTTCGCGATGGTGCGGTAAGCCTCGGAGTCTTTGCCAAAGCGCTCGCCGCCCTCGTGCGGGATCGTGTCCGTGGCCTTGAGCAGGAGCAGGCTTTCATCTGGCGCCGCCGGGAAGACACGCCGTCCGCGCCCGTCCTGCACGATGCCGCGGTGGTCGGATTGTGGATCGAAGGAGAAAACCGTGAGCTTGAAACCGTTCTGCCCGTCGGGCTTTGCGTGGCACGCGCCCGCGCTGCAGCCCGCCTTGCTCAGCACCGGCAGGACATCGCGGATGAAGCTCGGCGAGGGCTGCGGCGGTGCGGCGCTCTCGTTCAGCGCGAGCTTCGCGGCGATCTTGCCGTCCTTGTTCCAAGCGATGAGCCGGCCGTCCTGCGTGCTGGCAAAGACGCGCTCGCCGTTCGCGCTCACCGTCGCGCCGTGCAGGGCCGTGGCGGCGTCCTCGAGTTTGCGTTCCTTCGCGGAGTCGCTCGACTGCGCGCCGCTGTGGCTCGTGAGGGCGGTGTAACGCGCGACGACTCCCGCGTCGGTGGCGGCGATGATCGTCGGCCCGACGCTCGACCACGCGAGCGAAGTGATCGCCGAGGTGGGCCGGCCGAGCGTGTTGATCCGCTCCCGCGTCTGCACGTCCCAGACCTTGATCTGCTGATCCGCGCCGCCGCTGACGAGCTGCGTGGCGTCGGGATTGAAAGCGAGCGCGAGCACTTGCGCGGTGTGGCCTTCGAGCTTCGCGAGTTCCTTCTGCGTCGCGAGGTCCCAGATCTTCACGAGCTTGTCGCCGCCCGCGGTGGCGAGGAGCTTGCCGTCGCTACTCACCGCGAGGTCGAAGATCGTGTCTGCGTGGGCAGTCCACGATTTCGCGATTGTGCCGCTGGCGGTATCGATGAGGCGCACCGTGCCGTTTTCGGCGACGCGTCCATCGGCGACGACGCACTGCTTTCCATCCGGCAGGAAACGAATCGCCGCGATGCGGTCGGTGAGCCCATTGGTGAGCTGCTTCTCGGGGGCGAGCGTTTCCGTGTTCCAGATCACGAGGCGCCGAAATGCGCCGGTGATGAGTTGCTTCCCATCCGGGCTCCAGGCCAGCGCCTGCACTGCATCGGGATGCGCGCTCGCGCGGCTGATGAGCTTGGTTTCCGCGCCGCTGATGTCGTAGAGCAGGACTTCATTCCCGCACCCGACGGCGAGCCGCGTCGAATCCGGAGAAACCGCCAGGCCGAGCGCCGGACGATACGAAGCCGGCAGTGCGCCGAGCTTCACCTCGCGCGGCTTCGAGGCCTCGGCGATGAGCGCGGACTCGTCCCACTTCGCGCCATCTTTCACCCACGCGTGCAACGTCGCGATCTGGGTCGCGCTGAGCTGTTTCTTCGGCGGCATGTGCGGATCGGCGTCGGCTGCGAGCGATTCGAGCAGCGAGCTTTTTTCCGGGACGTTGAGGTCGAGCGCAGCGCCATTGTCGCCGCCTTTCAGTAAGGCCTCGCGTGAAGTCATCACCAGTCCGCCCTTCTTCTTCTCGCCGTTGTGACAAGAGAAGCAATTCGTCTTCAGCAGGCGCATCGCTTCCGTCACCGGCGGAGCCGCACGGCCCGTGGAAGCAACGATCAGTGCGAAGATCGCGACGCGTGGAAGAAGAGTGCGCAACATGCGAATTCCGGTCGCGATTTACGTGAGGATCTCGCGGACGACGCGCGCTTCCTGCCCATCGATGAGCGAGGCGTTCGCGCCGTTGCGTTTGTAGGTGAGCTTTTTGTAATCGAGGCCGAACTGATTCAGCAGCGTGGCGTGCCAGTCGTAGTGGTGGACGATGTCCTTCACCGCGTGGTGGCTCCACTCGTCGGTCTCGCCATAGACAAGGCCGCGCTTAAAGCCGCCACCCGCGACCCACTGCGAGAAGCCGAAGGTGTTGTGATCGCGGCCCCACTTGTCGCGGCCCGCGTCGTTTTGCAGCACGGGCAGACGGCCCATCTCGCCGCTCCACTGCACCACGGTCGTATCGAGCAGGCCGCGCTGCTTGAGATCGGTGAGAAGCGCGGCGCTCGGCTTGTCGGTCGCGAGGCAGTTGTTCGGCAGCGCGCTGATGAGCGAGCCGTGCTGATCCCACGACTGCCCGGAATTCAGCACCTGCACAAAACGCACGCCGCGCTCGACGAGTCGCCGCGCGATGATGCAGCGCGTGGCGTAGTCCTTCGTCTTCGCGTCATCGATGCCGTAGAGCTTCTTGATCGAGTCGGGCTCGTTGGAAATATCGAGCGCCTCTTTCGCCGCGGTCTGCATGTGCGCAGCGAGTTCGTAGCTGGAAATGCGCGCCTGCAGATCGAGTTCGCCCGGATGCTCGGCGAGGTGCGCTTCGTTCATTTCCTTGAGCAGGTCGAGCTGGCGTTTTTGCGCCTGGCCCGCGAGCGCGGGCGGCGGGTCGAGATTCAAGATGCGCGGCTCGGTCGGGCGGATGAGCGTGCCTTGGTAAAGCGCGGGCAGCCAGCCGTTGGTGAAGTGTTCGCCTTGGAAAGTCGGGAGCCCGCCGGGATGCGCGAGCACCATGTAGGCGGGGAGTTCCTGCGTTTCGCTGCCGAGCCCGTAGGTGAGCCACGAGCCGACCGTCGGGCGGCCCGAGGTGATGCGGCCGTTGTTCATTGCGAGCAGGCCCTGCAGGTGATTGCTCACGCCGGAGCGCATCGAGCGGATGAGCGTGATGTCATCCGCCACGCCCGCGAGATGCGGCAGCAGCTCGCTCAATTCCATGCCGCACTGCCCGCGCGGCTCAAACTTCCACGGCGAGCCAAAGACCTTCGCCGAGGCCTGCGCGAGGTTGTCGTATTTGATTTCGCCGGGGAATTTCTGCCCATCGTATTTCTGCAACATCGGCTTCGGGTCGAAGAGGTCCATCTGCGACGGCCCGCCCATCATGAAGAGCGAGATCATCGCCTTGGCCTTCGGCTCGAAGTGCGGCTTCTTCGGCAGCAGATCGAAGCGCGGCGGGCCATCGACGTGCGGCTTCACGGGACCGGCGAGCAGGTTGTCCTGCTTGAGCAGCCAAGCGAGCGCGAGCGAGCCGAAGCCGAAGCCGTTCGCGTGGAGGAAATGGCGGCGGGAGCAGAGGTGCGAGCGGTTCATGGCACGTAGAGGAAACGGTTCGAGCTGTAGAGGATCTGGCAGAGGCTCGAGAGGGCTTCGAGCTGCGGGTCGGGCGGCGGAGCGTCCTTGGCGTGCTGGATGCCGTGATGGTAGGCGCGCACGGCTTCGGTCTGCTCGGCGAGGTAGGCAAGGCTGCGGAAAACGTCCGCGTCTTTCGGCTCCTCGCCGTAGAGCGTGCGCCAGGCTTTCACGATCTGCCCGCGAGCATCGCCGCGCACTTCATTGCGCAGCCGCGTGGCGAGCGCCTTCGCGGTTTCGAGCACGAAGGTGTCGTTCATCAGCAGGAGCGATTGCGGGGCCACGGTGCTGCGATTGCGGACCTCGCAGTTGGGAATCATCGTCGGCGCGTCGAAGGCATCGAGCACGGTGAGCGGCTGCTTGCGGCGGACCTGCACATAGATCGAGCGGCGGAAATCATCCTTCCCGGCGCTCTCGACTTTCGCGGTGTTGATCGTGCCCTTGTCGATGCCGACGACGATGCGTCCGGCGTTGTCGCGTGCGATGGCGACTGGCGCGCCGAAGGCCTGGCGATTGAGCGTGCCGGCGGTGGCGAGCATCGAGTCGCGCAGCGCTTCGGCCTCGAGACGCTGGAGTTTGAAGCGGGCGAGGAATTTGTTGTCCGGGTCGGCTTGCAGCGACGGCTCATTGTTCGACGACTGCCGGTAGGTGGTGCTGAGCAGGATGGTGCGATGCAGCGGCTTCAATTTCCAACCGCCGCTCATGAACTCACTCGCGAGCCAATCGAGCAGCTCGGGGTGCGAAGGCTTCTCGCCGAGCGCGCCGAAATCGCCGGGCGTGCTCACGAGTCCGCGGCCGAAATGATTGAGCCAAAAACGATTCGCGAGGACGCGCGCCACGAGCGGGTGCTGGCCGCTGGTCAGCCACTTCGCATACGCGAGACGGCGGCCGGTCGTGCCGGCGGGCGTGGGCTCGATCTTGAGCGGCTCGCGTTCGAGCACGGTGAGTTCGCCGGGCTGGAGCGGCTGCTTCGGCTGGTCGTGGTCGCCGCGATGGAAGAGCCGCGTCTCCGGCACCTTGCCCTTCACCTCGGTGAGCGCCATCACCTTGCCCTCGGGCGGCTTGGTCGCGCGCAGCTTCGTCGCCTCGGCCATCTTGTCGGTGACCTGTTTCTGCAGCTTGGCGTCGTAGAGATCGAGCGAGTAGAGCGCGAGAGCGGACGGGTATTTTTTGATCAGCGTCTTCTGCTCGGGCGTGCGGTCCTTCTCGGCCGTGGCACGCGCAGCGCGGTAAGGTTCGCGCTCTTCCTCCGGCAGCTTCACGACTTCCTTTTCAAAGATCTCGTCGAGGAATTTTTTGCTCATCGCCCGCGCCTCGAGCTCGATGGCGACGGCCTGCTTTTCGATCTCCCCAGCCTTGGCGCGCTCCTCGGGCGTGTAGAGGGAGTAAAGCCGGGCGGCGGGTGCGCGCCAATTTTGCCAGTCGAACGCTGGCTCGAAGACGGCGCGCAGGCGGAAGTAGTCGGCGTGGGAGATCGGGTCGTAGCGGTGATCGTGGCACTGCGCGCAGGCGACGGTGAGACCGAGCAGCGACGAGCTGACGACCTTCAACTCTTCGGCGATGACCTGATTGCGCGCGAGCTTCGCGTCGTCGTTGGCGTCGCCGGTGCCATCAGGCGCGAGGCGCAGGAAAGCAGTCGCGGTCAGCGCGTCGCGCTTCTTCGGATCGAGGATGATCTTGTCCGTCTCGGCGTGCGTCGCGCCGGCCACCTCGTCGCCCGCGAGTTGCTCGACGATGAATTCACTCCACGGTTTGTCGGCGTTGAAAGCGCGGATGACGTAGTCGCGATAGCGCCACGCCTCGGGCCGCACGGAATCCACTTCGGTGTAGCCGTTCGAATCGGCGTAACCGGCGACATCGAGCCAGTGCCGCGCCCAGCGTTCGCCGTAAGCGGGCGAGGCGAGCAGGCGATCGACGACCTTTTCGTAGGCGTCGGGCGCAGTGTCGGCGAGGAAAGCGTCCACTTCCTCCGGCTTCGGCGGGAGTCCGGTAAGGTCGAGCGTTACGCGGCGGAGCAGCGCGCGTTTGTCGGCGTCGGGCGCAAAATCGAGCTTCTGTTCGCGGAGCTTGGCGAGGACGAAGGCGTCGATGGGATTGCGTACGCGGTCGGCTTTTTCGAGCGCGGGTGGCGTGGGTTTGGCGATCGGCTGGAAGGACCACCACGCGCGATCTTCATCGGTGATGAACATTCCCGCGGCGAGCGTCTCGGGCTCGGGTTTGTTGATCTTCGCGCCCTGGGCGATCCACTTCTCGATCACCGCGAGCTGCTCGGCGGTGAGCTTCTTGCCCTTCTTCGGCATCTCACCCTCGCGGATGAGCAGGACCATCTCGCTCTTGTCGGGCTGGCCCGGCACGAGGACATGGCCGCCGCCTTCGAGCGCCTTGTCCATGAACCGCCGGAGCCGCAAATCCACGCCGCCCTCGGGCTTTTCCTCCTCGCCGTGGCAATGCGTGCAGTGGGCCTTGAGGATCGGCCGCACGTCGCGCTCGAAAAGCACGTCGCCCGTTTCCGCGCGCGAAGAGACGGCCGCGAAAGTGGCGGCGATCAGAGACAACGGGAGGGCGCGAGGCAGCATGCAGGGAGGAAGGAAATGAATTGGGAGGCGACGAGTAATCTCAAGCGGCTCTGCTTCCTTAGAAAGGTTAAAGCTTTGGTCTAAGATGGCTGCGACGATGGCGTTGACTGAACGCACTTTCCACCCCCCGAACATGCCCATGCCATTCGCTCCGACTCCCCGCCGCACGTTCCTCCGCGACAGCCTCGCCCTCAGCGCCGGGCTCGCGACCTTTGGCCTCAGGAGCCGGGCTTCCGCCGCGCCGACGGTCCAGATTCTCGATACCAAAGTCATCAGCCAGCAGCCGGAATACTACTGCGGCTGGTCCACGGTGGCGCGGCGCGCGAATGGTGAGCTGTGGGTGACGTGGTCCGGCGGGCGTGAGGCGCATGTGTGCCCGTTCGGCCAGGTCGTGGCGATGACTTCGCGGGACAACGGCGAGACGTGGACCTACCCGCGGGTGCTGCTCGATAGCGCGACCGACGACCGCGACTCCGGCGTACTCGAGACGGCCAAGGGCACACTGCTCGTCACCACTTTCACCTCGCTGGCTTATGAGCCGCTCCTCGAAAAGCAGATGGGCATGACCGAACTCTCGGCGGAGGGATGGAAGAAAGGGCAGATGAAACCCGAGCAGCTCGCGCGCTGGAAAGCGGCCCACGCCCGGCTGAACGACGCGGAGCGCAAAGCTGAGCTCGGCGAATGGCTGATCCGCTCGACGGACGGTGGCAAGACCTGGTCCACGCGCCTGCCCACGATCGTGAACAGCCCGCATGGCCCGACCCAGCTCCGCGACGGGCGCCTGCTCTACGCCGGCAAACAGCTCTGGACCGGCGAGAAAAAGATCGGCGTGAGCGAATCGACCGACGATGGCCAGACGTGGCGCTGGCTGGCGGAAATCCCGACGCGTTCCGGCGACCAGGCCGCGAAGGAATATCACGAGCTGCACGCCATCGAAGCCGCCAATGGCACGCTCATCGTCCAGATCCGGAACCACAGCTCGACGAACAAAGGCGAGACGCTCCAAAGCGAATCGACCGATGGCGGCAAGACCTGGAGCGAGCCGCACGCCATCGGCGTGTGGGGCCTGCCTTCGCATCTGCTGAAGCTCCGCGACGGGCGCCTGCTCATGACCTACGGGCATCGGCGCGCGCCCTTTGGAAATCAGGCGCGCCTGAGCGAAGACCACGGCCAGACTTGGGGCGAGCCGGTGATCATCTCCGGCGACGGCATCGGCGGCGACCTCGGCTACCCGAGCACCGTCGAACTCGCCGACGGCACGCTGCTCACCGTCTGGTATGAGAAGGTGAAGGACAGCGACCGCGCCGTGCTTCGGCAGGCGCATTGGAAGATCAGTTAACCATCACGGATCGAGCCGTTCCGGTAAATCTCTTGGCGGTGTTTCCAAGGGCGCTACATTCGCGAGCGTTCTATGAAAATTCCCCACCGCCTTTCCTTTGGATGGTTACTTCCGGCCCTCGCGGGCACGGTTCTGCTCAGTGGTTGCAGCGTCCTGCCGATCTATCCGAAGGGGGGCTCGAAAAACCGCGCCCTGATCGCCTACTGGCCGGCGCCCGAGGGCTCCACGAAGCTGAAGCTCGCGGTGAAGGACAATATCGACATGGCGGGGTTGGTGACCTCGGCCGGCTCGGAATATTTCGCGAAATCCCGGCTGCCAGCCGCGCACGATGCCCCGCTCCTCGCGATCGCCCGGAAGCGCGACATCCACATCGTCGGCAAGGCGAACCTCAGCGAATTCGCGGTCGCGCCTTCGGGGGTGAACGAATACTTCGGCACGCCGAAAAATCCTTTCAGTGGCTGGCGCAGGTTGATCCCCGGCGGGTCGTCGTCCGGGTCCGCGGTCGCGGTCGCGAGTGGTCTGGCCGATGTGGCGTTTGGCACCGATACCGCGGGTTCCGTGCGCGTGCCGGCGGCCTGCTGTGGGGTCGTCGGGTTGAAGACCACGTTTGGCCTCGTGCCGATCAAGGGCGTGCATCCGATCGAGGATGATCACCTCGATACCGTCGGGCCGATCGGGCGCGACATCGCGCTCACGGTGCAGGGCATGGACCTGCTGCAGGAAGGTTTTGCGGCCAAGTATCAGGCGGCGGTGGCAGCCAAGCCCACGGGTGCCACGATCAAGGTCGGTCGGCTTTATCTCAAAGGCACCGATCGCCAGATCGATGAAGCGGTCGATGATGCGCTGACCAAAGCCGGCTTCCAAGTCGTGCCGCTCAAAGCAGATTTCGCCGCGAAGTGGGAGCAGGCGAAGACGGACGGCAACACCCTCGCGGCGGCCGGTGTGTGGATCAGTAATCAGCAACACCGCTTCCGCCTCACGGTCGCCACGCGGACGAAATCCGCCATTTTCATCGGCAACGTCGCTTACCTGAAGGATTACCGCAAAGCGCTCCAGCGGCGGGATGAATGGCAGGACGCGCTGAATGGGGCTCTTTCCAAGGTCGACTTCATCGTATTGCCCACCATGCAGAGCGCGCCGCCGCCCATTCCTCCGAATTTTCAGATCGGAATTCTCGAAGCCCGGATACTCGTTCTGCAAAATACCGTGGCCGTGAATTTCGCGGGCAATCCCGCGCTCGCCGTACCCGTGCCGATGCGTCGCGGCCGCGTCCCAGCCACGAGCTTGCAATTGATCGGCCCTCGCCTCGGTGAAGCGAAGCTGCTGAATGCCGGACGCCTGATCGAAGCCGCCGTCGGCAAGGTCGATCACGACGATTAACCGTGTGGAAAGAAGACCGCTGCACCGGTCAATTGCGAAGCGAGTGTGAACTTTGTCCGCCAGGCTCCCTGCTCGCGGTGTTCGCACTCCACCCCTGCAACTTATGAGCCCTTCCTCCTTCCTCCGCGCGCTGCCGACTTTGGCGATCCTCTTTTTTGCTAGCTCGTGGGCGCGAGGGCAGACGGCGGAGGAGCTGATTCGCAAGGGCGACGTCCACTACGAAAAGCTCCAGGCGGCGGAAGCGCTGAAGTATTACCTGCCCGCGGAGAAGCTCGATCCCGATAACGCGCGCCTGCTCGTGCGCATCGCCCGGGAGTATCGCCACCTGATGAGCGATGCGACCAAACAGGAGGAAAAGGTGCGGTTCGCGGAAATCGCGGTCGAATATTCCAAGCGCGCCGTGGCGCTCGCGCCGAAGGACCCGGAGACGCACCTCGCGCTGGCCATCAGCTATGGCAAGCTGCTGCCGCTCCAAGGCTCGAAGGAGCAGGTGAACAACTCGCGCTTGATCAAGAACTCGGCGGACAAAGCCATCGCGCTCGATCCCGGCAACGACCTCGCGTGGCACGTGCTGGGTCGCTACTATCTAGTGCTGGCCGATGTCGGCTCGCTGCGCCGGACGCTGGCCAAGGTGGTCTATGGCACGCTGCCGCCGGCGAAATACGAAGATGCGGTGCGCTGTTTCTTGAAAGCGATCGAACTCAAACCGAACCGGCTCATGCACTACATCGAACTCGGCCGGACTTACGCGCAGATGGGCCAGGACGCCGAGGCGCGGAAATTCCTCACCAAGGGGCTGGCGATGCAGGAAACGGAAAAGGACGACCCCGAAACGAAAACGCGCGGACGGACGCTGCTGGCCAAGCTGCGTTGAGGAGCTTGAACTGCGGAGGCGCGGAGGCGCGGAGGAAAAAAGGCCGGCTGGATTTGGGTCTGCTGATCTCCGCGCCTCCGCGGTTCACCTCCTCCGCTTACGGAAGTTCAGCCAGGCTTGGGTCGATATAAGTGTGGTGCCAGAGCTGCGTGGCCACGACGGCGGCGAGCCCGCCTTCGATCGAGAGCCGCGGCAGTGAGCCGGCGGGCATTTCGCGAAACTTCCGCCGCCAGTGATGCACGGCGGCATGGTCGAAGTAGCCCGTGCGTTTGAGCGATTCCTCGCTGAGCAATTGGCCGACGAACGGCGGCTCGGGGTCCATGTGGAAGCTGTCAAGCGGCGCGCGGAAGATCACTTTCTGGCGCTGATAGACCGAGGGCGGCAGCCAGCGTTCGGCGAGCAGGCGGAGCAGGTGTTTGTCGCGGAAACCGCGCAGCTTCCAGTCCGGATGCAGCTTGGCGAGGAAGGCGAAGACGTCTTCGTCGAGGAACGGATAGCGGACTTCCACCGACGAGTGCATGGCGATGCGGTCGCCTTTTGCCTGGAGCAGATGCCCGCCGAGCGTGACGCGCCCAGCGACCCAGATGCCGCGATTCAGCGGGTGCCAGCGTTTGGCGCGATCGAGTGGGATGTCCAGGTCGGCCCACGGGCTCGACGACTTGCGGACCTCGTGCATCGAGTCGGAGTAAAAGCGCAGCTTCGAGAGCCCGAGCAGGCCGTAGGAATCGATCCACGCATTCGGCCCGCCGATCGTGGCCTCGATCTTCCGGCGAAATTCGCGCGGGTACTGCGGCACATTTTTCAGCCGGAGAAAGGCGCGCCGGGCGTGATCGCTGAGCCGCAGGCCGGGGATGAAGTCGAGATACTGGATGATCTTCGCCGCCTTGTACCACGGGTATCCGACCAGCCATTCGTCGGCACCTTCGCCGGTGAGCACGACTTTCTGGCCGTTGGCGTGAACTCGCTGCGCGAGCTGGAGCAGGGCGGCGCAGGAGGTGTCGATGACGGGCACCTCGGCGGCCCGGATGAGGCTGGGGTAGGTCTTGATCGCGTCCTCGTCACGAAACTCCTGCACGATCGGCGGCTTCGTCTTGATGTGCCGCGCGACGAGATTTGCGGCGTCGAGTTCATCGAGCTCCGGCCTATCGACGCGGATCGTGTAGGTGTTGATCGCCGAGCCTTTGAGGTGGCAGGCCAGCGCCGCGATCATGCTCGAATCCACGCCGCCCGAGAGATACGAGCCGACCGGGACGTCGGCCTTGAGCCGGGTGTCCACGGCTTTGAGCATCAGCTCCTCAAATTGATCGACGAGCTTCTTCGGGTTCTCGCCCTGCTCCTCGTCGCCGAGGTCCGGGAAATCCATCTGCCAGTACGGGCGGTCGTGGATTTCCGGGGCGTGCCCGCGCTCGTCGCCCGGCGCGATCTCGAGGAAATGTCCCGCGCGGAGCAACTGCACATTTTCAAAACAGGTGATCGGCCCCGGCAGTGCCGCGAAGCTGAAGATGTGGTCGATGCCGTGCCGATCCGGCCGCGCCTCCACCATGCCCGAGGCAAGCAGCGCCTTGATCTCCGAGGCGAAGAGCAGCCAGTCGCCCTGCCGCGTCCAGTAGAGCGGGCAGATGCCGAAGCGGTCGCGCGTGAGCAGCAGGCGGCGCTGTTTTTCATCCCAGAGCGCGATGGCAAACTGCCCGCGCAGCTTCTCGAACATATCCCGTCCGTGCTCTTCCCAGAGGTGCGGGATGACCTCGGTGTCGCAGTGTTTGATCAGCCGATGCCCGCGCGCTTCGAGTGCGGCGCGCTTTTCCAGATGGTCGAAAAGCTCACCGTTGAAGACCACGTTGATCGTCCCGTCCTCGTTGTTCACGGGCTGCTGGCCGTCGGCGAGGCCCACGATGCTCAGCCGCCGCGAGGCCAGTGCGATGCCCGGGCGCTCGTAAAAACCCTCCTCATCCGGCCCACGATGAATAATCGCCCGGGCCATGCGGCGAATCACTTCGCTCGGCACCGTTCGGTGGTCGACAAGATCTATAACTCCAGCGATGCCGCACATATCAGGTGTGTTTACTTCGGCGCTCGCCGGGTGAGCGACCGTTTTTTCCGTAAACTGCGACCGGATTTGATTTTCAGGGACGCAAAACAGTCAGTCCCGACGATCTCTAGGGACACATTGCGCCTCTCCATCCACCCGATCGACCCACTTCCCGCAGCTTCCAAGTCCTCTGAAACGCGAACCTCGGCTTGACGCATCCTGCCGCGCCCCTTCCAATCCCCCGGCGCTTCTCGCGTCCTCTTCATTCTTATGCCCCAAGATCGCATCGCAATTATCGGAATCGGCTGCCGCTTCCCCGGTGGAGTCAATGACCCGGACACTTTCTGGAAGCTGCTCGTCGAGGGTCGCGAGGCGGTCGGTGAAATCCCGCCGGATCGCTGGAACGTCGATCGCTTCTACGACTCCGAGCCCGGCATCGTCGGTAAATCCATCGCCCGGCGCGGCGGTTTCGTCGAGGGCATCGATCAATTTGACCCGCAGTTCTTCGGCATCTCGCCGCGTGAAGCGCCCTACGTCGATCCCCAGCAGCGGCTCCTCCTCGAGACCGCGTGGGAAGCGATCGAAGACGCCGGCATCACGCTCGACTTTGAGAAAGGCACCGACATCGGGGTGTTCGTCGGCATTTCGCATAACGACTACCAGATCATCCAGGGCACTCCTTGGGACTCGGCGGGAATCACGCCGCACTCGCCCACCGGCAGCGCGCACAGCATCGCGGCCAACCGAATTTCCTACTGCCTGAATCTGCAGGGCCCGAGCGTGGCCATGGACACCGCCTGCTCGTCGGCGCTCACCGCCGTCCACGCGGCGTGCGAGCACATCTGGACCGGTCGCGGCGACATGGCGATGGCTGGCGGCGTCACCGTCATGATCACGCCCGGCGGCTTCATCGGCTTTTCCCAAGCCTCGATGCTTTCGCCGGAAGGCAAGTGCAAGGCCTTCGACGCCGATGCCAATGGTTTCGTGCGCGGCGAAGGTGCGGGCATGGTGCTGCTCAAGCGCCTCTCGCAGGCACTCGCCGACGGCGATCCGATCCATGGCGTGATCGTCAGCACCGGCCTGAACCAGGACGGCCACACCAACGGCATCTCGCTTCCGAGCCCGGAAGCCCAGGCGCGGCTGGTGTCCGAAACGTGCGCCCACGGCGGCGTCGATCCGCTGCAGATCGGCTTCGTGGAAGCCCACGGCACCGGCACCGCGGTCGGCGACCCGATCGAAGCCCACGCGCTCGCCGAGGCTCTGTGCGTCAATCGTCCCGCCGACGCGCCGCTCATCATCGGCTCGGTGAAAACGAACCTCGGCCATTTGGAAACCGCGGCCGGCGTCGCCGGTCTGGTCAAGGCGCTGCTCGTCCTCAAGCACGGGAAAATTCCCGCGAATCTCCATTTCGAAACGCCCAATCCGAACATCGATTTCGAGGGTCTGCGCTTGCGCGTGAACACCGAACTCGAGCCTTTCCCGAAGACCAAGGGCCTGCGCATGGCGGGCGTCAATTCGTTCGGATTCGGCGGCGCGAATGCCCACGTCATTCTCGAAGAACCGCCGGCGGTGGCGCCGCGGGATCACTCCGCGGAAGTCACGGATCGCGCCTGGCCGATCGTGGTCTCGGCCCGCTCGGAAGAAGCGCTCCGCGGCTCCGCGCTCCTGCTCGCCAAGTGGCTGGAGGAACGCTCGCATGCCAACGGCGATTCGCCGGTGCTGCCCGACCTCGTCTACACGCTCGGCGCCCGCCGCAATCATCATCCTTACCGCCTGACGATCGTCGCGAACTCGATGAGCGAAGTCGTGCAGGAACTCGATGGCTTCGCCGTGAAGCAGGAGAGCCCGAAGGCCCGCACCTCCTTCACGCCGCGCCCGGAACACCCGCCGCGCGTCGCCTTCGTCATGAGCGGTCAGGGACCGCAGTGGTGGGGCATGGGCCGCGAACTGATGCGCCACGAGCCGGTCTTCCGGAAGACGATCGAGCGCTGCGCCGCGGCGATGAAACCGTTCGCGCGTTTCTCCCTGCTCGAAGAACTCGCCCGCACCGAGGAGACCTCGCAGATGGCGCGCACCGAGATCGCGCAGCCGGCCATTTTCGCCATGCAGGTGGCGCTGGCCGAGCTTTGGAAATCGTGGGGCGTCGTGCCCGCGGCCATCGTCGGCCACAGCGTCGGCGAAATCGCCGCGGCGTGTGTCGCCGGGGTGTTCAGCATCGAGGAAGGCGCCCGCGTGATCACGCTCCGCGCCAAGTTCATGGATGGCTGCGCCCGCGGGGCCGGCACCATGCTCGCCGTCGGTCTCGGCGAAGACGAAGCGCGCGCCCTGATCGCGCGCCACGACCGCACAGTCACGATCGCCGCGATCAATGGCCCGCGTTCGCTCACCCTCGCCGGTGCCCGCATTTCGCTCGAGGCGATGATCGCCGAACTCGAACCGCAAGGCGTCTTCGCGCGCCTCGTCCGCGTCGATCATCCTTTCCACCACCCGCTCATGGAGCCCGCCTCCGAGGAATTGGAAGCGGCGATTGCCGATCTCATTCCGCAGCCCGATACGACGCCGTTCTTCAGCACGGTGACTGGCGCGCGCTGCCCCGGCGAATCGTGCGATGCGCTCCACTGGGGCCGCGGTGTGCGGCAGGCAGTACAGTTTGCGCCCGCGGTGGCGGCCATTGCGGAATTTGGCGTCGATGTCTGGCTCGAACTCGGCGCGCATCCCGCGCTCGTCCATTCGATTCAGGAGTGTCTCGCCGGTCGCAGCGGCGGGAAGGCAACGGTCTTCTCCTCAGCGCGTCGCGAGCGCGAACAGGAGTCGCTGCTCGAAACCGCGATGGATCTCCACCGCGCCAGCGTCGCGCTCGATTTCGCGGCGATAACGCCCTCGCGCCATCTGCTCTCGCTGCCCGCCTACGCGTGGGACAAGAGCCGCTGGTGGAACGAAGCGAGCGACTGGCGGGAAGGTCGTCTCGCCTCGGGCGGGCGCGGCTTGCTCGATCTCCGCCTGCCGCGCGCGACGCCCACCTGGACGGCGCGCCTCGACAACCGCCACATGGCTTACCTCAAGGATCACAAAGTGGACAGCCACGTGATCTTCCCAGCCGCCGCATTTGTGGACATGGTTTTGGAAGCTGGCGTGCAGTTGTTTGAAGGCCGCGCGTTCGTCGTCGAGGACTTCGAGATTCGCAAACCGCTCATCGTGCCCGACCCGGCCTCGGGCGTGCATCTCGAGTTCTCCTACGATCCGAACGAGCGCACTTTTGCCATCCAGAGTCGGTTTGAAAATGGCGCGGCGTGGTCGCTGCACGTCGTTGGTTCGATGCGTGGCGAGCGCACCGAGTCGCCTTTTGCCGCCACCACTTGGGAGAGCGCCGCGGTGCCCGGCACCGAGCCCGTCGAAGTCGAAGGCTTCTACCGGTACATGAGCGATCTCGGCCTTCGCTACGGCGAAGAGTTTCGCTCGGTTCGCGAGCTTTCGGCGGCGGCCGGCGAATCGATGGGCCGCGTCGCGCTTTCGGAGGAATCTGCGAAGCGCGCGAACGACTATCCGCTGCACCCGGTGCTGCTCGATGGCGCGCTGCACGTGCTCTCCGCGGGCCGTTCGACGGTCGAGACGCGCGGATCGCAGATGAAGCTGCCGGTCCGCTTCGGACGCATCCTTTTCCTCCGCACCCCCGGCGCGGCGGCGCGCGTGCGGGCGAGCGTGCTCCAGTGCAACGACGAATTCTTCGAAGGCCGCCTCGGGATCTACGACGAGGCCGGCCAGCCGTGTGTGCTCGTCGATGGCTTCCGCGCGATCAGCGTCGCGGGCGTCCGCCGCACGGGCGCATCCAGTGGCACGCGCGACGTGCTTTACCACCTCGATTGGGAACGCACGCCGCCGTTGTCCGCGCCTGCGCCGCGCCCGCCGCTCCCGCTGGAGCAACTCCACGCCGCCGCGGCCCACGCGCTCGATCAAGTCATCTCCCTGCGGGGTCGCTCGGATCTGCAGGCCTTCATGAATTCCGGCGACGATCTCGCCGCCGCGCAACTCGCCCGCGGGCTGCGCGCGATGGGTGTCACCGCCGAGACAAAATTCACCGCCGCCTCCCTGCACGTCGCCACGCCGATGCAGCCGGTCTTCGCACGGCTCATGGCCAGTCTCGTGAAGCGCGGCTTCCTCACCAAGATGGCCGCCGGTTTCCGCGCGACGCCCGCCTTCACCGCGGCCGCCGACACAGCTCAGGGGATGCTGCGAAGCTTCCTCGCCGCGCATCCCGGCCATCTCGCCGAATGTCTGCTCTGCGCGGGAAATTGCGGCGAACTCGGCCCGATCTTGCGCGGTGAAAAAGAAGCCGTGCAAGTGCTCTTCACCGCCACGGGTGCGGAGCTGCTCGATCAGTTCTACGGCGATGGTCTCTCCACGATTCACTGGCTCGCGGCCATCGCCGCGGCCGTGAAGGAAGCCGCGAGCCATCTGCCGGAGGGGCGCGGACTGCGCATCCTCGAAGTCGGCGGCGGCACCGCCGGCCTGGCCGCGCTCGTCCTGCCACAACTCGAACGTGGGCTGCACACTTACACCTTCAGCGACGTCTCGGCGGGTTTCTTCCCCGGCGCGATGCAAAAGCTGGCCGCCTTCCCCGAGGTCGAGTGCAAGATTTTCGATCTCGAAAAACCGGGCACTGAACAGGATCTCGCCGCCGGGTCGTTCGACTTCATCATCGGCACGAACGTGATTCACGCCGTGAGCGATGTCCGCGTGACGCTCGGCCATCTGCACGACCTGCTCGCGCCGGGCGGCAGCCTTCTTTTCATGGACACCGCAACGCCGCAGCTCTGGACCGAAACGGTCTTCGGTCTGACGAGCGGCTGGTGGCGCTTTACCGATCGCGACCTGCGCCCGGATCAGCCGCTCCTGGAGCGTGCGCAGTGGGAGCGCGTGTTGCTGGGCACGGGCTTTGCCGAGGTGGCTTCGCTGCCGGGCCTCATCGGACCGACGGGTGGCGAAGGCCAGATCGGCCTGATGGCGCGCAAAGCCTGGCAAGAAACGCCGGTCTCGACCGCGCTGCCGGAAGCTCCCGCAGAAAAATCGTGGCTCATCTTCGCCGACGCCGCCGGGCTCGGGGAAAACGTGGCGACGCAACTGCGTGCCTCCGGAGCCCGTTGCCGGATCGCGCATCCGGGCAAGAAATTCGCCGCGACCGGGACGGACACGTTCACGCTGCGCGTGGAAGAGCCCGAGGATTGGACGCAACTTCTCCAAGCCTGCGCTGCCGAAGCGCCGCCCGAGCGGATCATTTATCTCTGGAGTCTCGACGCCCCTGCGGAGGTCTCGAAGGACGACACTCTCATCGGCACCGACGCGCTGCTGCACCTCAGCCAGGCACTCGAAATCACCAATCCATCGGGCAAAGTGCGGATCGATGCGGTCACGCGCGGCGCTCAGCCGGTGGGCCGCGAGACGACCCCGACCACGATCGCTCAGGCGCCCGCCGTCGGATTGTTCCGCGTCATTTTCAACGAATACTCGAACCTCGCCTGCCGTGGCATCGACCTGCCGCCGGCAGCGTCCGAGGCTGATACCGCCTTGCTTTGGAGCGAATTGTTGCGCAACGACCCCGAGCGTGAAGTCGCCTTCCGCGGCGAAGCGCGTTACGCCCAGCGCCTCACTCGCGGGCGTCCCTCCGTCCAGCAGACGCTCGATCCCGAGGTGCCGTTGCGGCTCGAGTCCCGCGAGCGCGGCCACCTCGACACGCTGCGTTTTGCGCCCTTTGCCCTGCCGCCGTGTGGTCCGGGCGAAGTGGTCATCGACGTGCAAGCCGCGGGCATGAACTTCCGCGACGTGCTCAAGGCGCTCGCGCTTTATCCCGGAGAAGCGCCGGACGCGCGCATCTTCGGCGACGAAGTCGGCGGCATCGTGAGATCCGTGGGCTCGGACGTCACACACATCGCCCCAGGCGATCGCGTGTTTGGCCTCGCCGTGTTCGGCCTCTCGACGCGGACGATGGCCCGCGGCGGCGATATGCTCCGCATTCCGGGCAAGCTGACCTTCGAGGAAGCGGCGACGATCCCGGTCGTCTTCATGACTTCCTGGCATGCGCTCAAGAACGTCGCGCACCTGCGGGCGGGCGAACGCATCCTCGTCCACGCGGGCGCGGGCGGCGTCGGCATGGCCGCGATCCAGATCGCGCATCATCTCGGCGCGGAAGTCATCGCCACCGCCGGCAGCGCGACCAAACGCGCGCTGCTCGAGACGCTCGGCGTGAAGCATGTCATCGATTCCCGCCGCGGCGATTTCGCCGAAGCGGTCATGGAACTCACCAACCGCCGCGGCGTGGATGTGGTCCTCAACGCGCTCGCCGGCGAGGCGATTCCGATGGGCCTTTCGTGCCTCGCGGAGTTCGGCCGCTTCATCGAGATCGGCAAACGCGACATCTACCAAAACTCACGGATCCCGCTCTGGAACCTGCGCCGCAATGCCTCCTTCCACGTCGTCGCGATGGACGCCGTCTTCAGCGGCGACGAAGCGCTGACCCGCGGGATGCTCAGCGAAATCTGCGAATTGGTCGAGCAGGGCGCACTCACGCCGCTGCCGTTTCGCGCCTTCCCGGCCTGCCGCATCGACGCGGCATTCCGGCTCATGGCCAGCGGCAAACACATCGGCAAAGTCGTCGTCTCGTTCCCAGAAGCGTTTGTGCCGCGCCGGGGTGAACCGCTCGCCAAGCCTTTCTCCATCAAGGCGGACGGTTGCTACCTGATCACCGGAGCCTTTGGCGGTTTCGGCAAAGTGCTCGCCGAGTGGCTGGTGAAATGTGGCGCGCGGCACCTCGTGCTCAGCAGTCGCAGCGGCGCCGCGACGCCGGAGGCGGAAGCCTTCGTCGTGAGCCTGCGCGACCGCGGCATCGGAGTGCGCGTGGTGAAAGCCGACGCCGGCTCCGAGAAGGACATCACCCGGCTGCTCGCGGAAATTAGCGCCGGCGATCAACCGCTGCGCGGTTTGTTTCACCTCGCGATGGTCATCGACGACGCCCCGCTCGCCGCGCTCACTCGCGAGCGCATGCGCACCGTCATGGAGCCCAAGGCCTATGGCGGATGGCTGCTCCACAAGGGCACGCTGGACCTCCCGCTCGACTGCTTCGTGATGTTCTCGTCGATCTCCAGCATCTTCGGCAATCCGGCGCAGGGGAACTACGGCGCGGCCAATGCCTTCCTCGATTCGCTCGCTCATCATCGCCACGCGCTCGGCCTGCCGGCGCTGACCATGAACTGGGGCGTGCTCGGAGGCGAAGGATACGTCGCGCGCAACGAACGCGTCGCTGAATTCCTTGCGCGGCAGGGCACCACGGCGCTCTCGCCGGGCGAAGTCATGTCGATCCTCGAGTCGTCGCTCGTCGCTGGAAATACGCAGGTCGCCGCGATCCGCGTGGACTGGGCGAAGTGGCAGCAGTTCTTCCGCGGCATGCAGGAGAATCCGCTGCTCGAGCGCATCCTCGCATCCGTCGAAGGCCAGGAAGGCGGCGGTATGGCGAGCGACTGGCGGCTCAAGATCGAGTCCGCCTCGCCCGAGGAACGCGAGTCGGTCATCGCCGCGGCGGTGCGCGAAGTCGTCGGCTCCGTCTTGCGCGTCAAACCGGGCAGTCTGCGCGATGATCAACCGCTCACCGACCTCGGATTGGATTCGCTGATGGGCGTGGAAATCGAAAACTCGCTCGAAGCCACCACCGGCGTCGCCTTGCCTCCGACCAGCCTGATGCGCGCGCGCACCATCGGCCAGATCGCAGCGCTGATCGCCGGCCACATGGGCGGCAAGACCGTCGCTGCCGCACCGGCGCCCGCCGCGGCTCCGGTCGAAGCCAGCGCCGTGGAGGACGTCGATCTCGAAGCGCTTTCCGACGAGGATCTCGACCGCCTGCTCGGTGCCGAGGCCACTTCCGACGAAGACCCCGATCCGCAGGGAGCCGCACGCTAGCGCCCGCCATGGCCGACGACAAACGTGCGCTGTTGAAGCAACGACTGGAGAGCGGACAACTCCGCCTCCAGCCGCTGACCTTTCCGCAGCGTGAGTTGTGGGAGGCTTCACCGGTGCCGGTCGGGGATGTGGCCAACCATATCTGCTGTCTCATCGAGGTGCGCGGCAAGGTCACGCCGGAAGACGGCACGGGCGCCTTGCTGCAAGTCGTCGAGCGGCAGGAAGCGCTGCGCGTCTCGTTTTTGCCGGGCAAGGATCGTCCGTTGCAGATGATCCGCGAGGACGCGCCGGCGAGCTTCCGTTTCCGCGAATTGTCGCCGGAACAGTGCTCGCCGGAGGCGATCGAGGAAATCGCGCAGGAGATTTCCCATGAGCCGTTCGATCTGGTGCAGGGACCGCTCTATCGCGTGGAACTGCTGCGCCGCACGCCCGACGATCACGTGCTGGTCTTCGTCGTGCACCACGCCATCGCCGATGGCTGGACGCTCGGAGTTTTCGTGCAGGAGCTGTGCGTCGCTTACTTCCAGCGTTTGCGCGGCGCGCGCGAACCGCTGCCTCCAGTCGCGCTCAGCTATACCGCGTGGGGCGCCGTGGAGCGCGCGTTCTGGCAGCCGTCGGAGCTGACACCGCGCGTGGCCTTTTGGAAATCGCACCTCGCCGGTTATCGCCGGCTCTGGAGTGCGCTCGAGGGACCGGCTACCGCGTCGGGCGCGCCGCAGCGGATCGTCTCCCACTTTCCAGCCGAACTGGCCAATGCCGCGCGGGAACTCGCTCGCGGCAGCAGCGCGACTCTCTTCAGCACCTTGCTCGCGGCCTTTCAAATCGCGCTCTCCCGCTGGACCGGCTCGGACGACATCCTCGTCGGCGCGCCGGTGGCGAATCGCACGAAGCAGGCCGTCAACGAAACGATGGGTTCGTTCGCCGGGATCGTGCCGCTGCGGGGTCGCGTCGATCACGAGCGTTCCTTCGTCGCCAGCGTTCGCGCCGTGCATCAGACGACCATCGATTGCTTCGCCAACGCCATACCCTTTGCCGAACTCGCGCACGCGCTCGGCGATCCGGGAGCGCCGGGTCACAACCCGATTTTCGAAGTGCGTTTCGCGCTGCAAAACCATCCGATCCCCGACATCGAGCTGCCCGGCTTGTCGGCGAAACTGCGGATGTGCTCGACGGGCACGGCGCGTTTTCACCTCGCCTGCGAAATCACGGAAGCGGGTGAGCAACTCGAAGTCGTGTGGCTTTTCCGGCCAAAGCTCTTCCCGCAAGCCAAGGTGGAGGAACTCGGGCGCATGTTCCAAACCGTGCTCGTCGGCGCGGCGCATGTGGCGGAAAGCCGGGTCGCCAGCCTCACTACCTAAATCGCGATGAACACCATGTCTGCCGTCGAAGCACCCGAGACCGAACGCGGCCCGCATTGGGTCAGCCGCGCCGCTTTTCCGGTGCTCGCCGGTTCGTTCTTTCTCACGCAAAGCGCGCTCGCGTTCAGCGTTTACCACTCGAACTACTGGGTCGCCGCGGTGCTCGTGCTGATCTCCAGCCATCTCATGCACGGGATGCTGATCGGCTTCCACGAAGCCTCCCACGGCCTGCTGCGGAAGAGTCGGCTGCTCAACGAAATCGACGGCGTGCTCATCGGCGTCTTCAGCATCATGAGCTTCAGCCTCTATCGCGCGGCGCATCAGCTCCACCACGCGTATCTGGCCTCCGAGCGGGATGATGAACTCTGGCCATTCATCCACCCGACTATGCCGCGCGGGGCTCGCGTCTCGGCGGCGGTCGCCGAACTCACCATGGGCCTGGTGTTCACGCCGTTCCTGTTTTTCCGCACGTTCCTGCGCGAAGGGTCACCGATTCGGAACAGGAAGCTGCGCCAGCGCATCTGGCGGGAGTTTGCGCTCACCGCCGTCGTCTGGGCCGGGATCCTTACCGCGACGGCAGTCTTCGATGCGTGGAAATATTTCCTCTGGCTGCATCTCATTCCCGCGTGGCTCGCGGCGAACATGCAAAGCCTGCGCAAATACGTGGAGCACGTCGGACTCACCGGATCGACCGTGAACAGCTCGACGCGTAGCATTGTCGCCGAAGGCTGGTTCGCGAATTTCATCTCCTTCACGCTGCTCCACGAACCGTTTCACGGCGTGCATCACTGGCGCTCTGGATTGCCGCACGCCGAACTCCCGTTCAACGCTGCCGCGCTCGATCCCACCGTGCCCGAGGAGCGCCCGCCGTTTCGCAATTACCGCGATGCCTTGCACGATCTGTTCATCAATCTCGCTGACCCGCGCGTCGGCGCGCAGTGGCGCGGGGTGAAGCGGATGACGCGTCAGGAACTGACCAAACAGGGGCTGAACTGATGGCGACTTCCGATACCGGTCCAGGTTGTGTCTTTGAAGCGATCGCGCTCAAGAAGGAATACGATGGCGGACAGGTGCAGGCGTTGCGCGGCTTGGATTTTCGGATCATCGAAGGGGAGTTCGTCGCGATCGTCGGCCAGAGCGGCTCGGGTAAATCCACGCTGCTGCAGTTGCTCGGCGCGCTCGATCATCCGAGCACCGGCACGCTGCACTATCGCGGCAGTTCGCTCGCCGAGCGGGCCGATCTCTCCGACTACCGGGCCCACGAGATCGGCTTCATCTTCCAGGCCTTTCACCTCCTGCCGACCTTCACCGCGCTGGAAAATGTGCAGATCCCGATGTTTGAGACGAATCGTCCGGCCGCGGATCGAAAGGCGCGGGCGATCGAGTTGCTCCGGCTCGTTGGCCTGGAAGGACGGCAGCACCACTTTCCCGCCAAGCTCTCCGGCGGCGAGCGCCAGCGCGTGGCCATCGCCCGCAGTCTCGCAAATGGCGCCTCGGTGCTCCTCGCCGACGAACCGACCGGCAACCTCGACAGCGAAAATGCCGCGCTCATTCTCGACCTCATCGTGCGCTTGCGCCGCGAGCAGAGCATCACGCTCGTGCTCGTGACGCACGATATGAGCATCGCTCGCCAGGCCGAGCGGGTGATCGAAATGAAGGACGGGCGCATCTCCGCCGACACCCTGAACGCCGCCACTTCCCGCAACCCAATATGACCTTCTTTACGATTGTAGTGCGCGGACTCATGCGGCGCCCGGTGCGCACGGGCCTCACGCTCGTCGGCATCTCCATCGGCATCGCCGCGGTGGTCGCGCTGGTCGGCATCTCGCGTGGTTTCGAGACGAGCTGGGAAGCCGGAATGAAAACGCGCGGCACCGATGTGGTGGTGAGCAACATGGGCAGCGCGCTCACGCCCAAACCATTTAGCGCGAGCGTCGTCGATCGCATCACGCCGATCCCGGGGGTCGCGGAGACTTGTTCGCTGCTCGTCGAACTCATGAGCATCGAAAAGGCGGAGATGATGATCGTCTCCGCGCGCCAGTGGGGCGGATTCAGTTGGAAGAACCTCAAGGTCGTCACCGGGCGGTTGCCCCACGACGCGAAAGAGCGCGCGGTCGTTCTCGGAAAAACCGCGGCCGAGATGCTGCAGAAAAAAGTCGGCGACACCCTGCAACTCGAAACGGAGGAACTCGCGGTGGTCGGCATCGTCGATGGGGGCGCCGTCGTGGAAAACGGGTCGGTCGTTCTTTCTCTCTCGCTGCTCCAGGAGCTCACGGGCAGCGAAGGGAAGATCAACATCATCGACCTGCGTGTCACCCCCGGCACTTCCAAGGAACAGCTCAACAAAATTTGCGACGACATCACGAAGGCTGTGCCGGAAGCACGCGCCGTGATCGCGGGCGAACACATCCGCGACAGCCAGGCCTATCGCATGATCAGCGCGATGAGTTGGGGCACCTCGCTGCTCGCTGTGCTGGTCGGCGTGCTCGGCGTGATGAACACGATGCTCATGACGGTCTTCGAGCGCACCCAGGAGATCTGCATCCTGCTCGCTGTCGGTTGGAAACGCCGCCGGATCGTCCGCATGGTCTTGCTGGAATCCGCGCTGCTCGGCCTGCTCGGCGGTCTCGGCGGCGTCGCGCTCGGGTTCATCGGCGTGAAATTGATGATCAACCTGCCGGCGATCCGCGGCCTGCTCGAGCCTGATTTGAATCTCACGCTACTCGCGCGCTCGGTCTGCATCGCGGTGGTCGTCGGCATCTTCAGCGGACTGTATCCCGCTTGGCGGAGTTCCCGCCTTTCGCCGAGCCAGGCGCTGCACGGCTGACATCCTGCGCGTCCCTGAGCCGCGAATACCCGGTATGAACTTATCCCTCTCCGCGACTATCCGAGCAGGCACCGTCCTGGCGATGCTGGCCTTCTCCACCGTTTCCCTCACGGCCGCGGAAGGAACGGCGCCACCTTCCGCTACCGAGCTCGCTTCGCGCCTGAGCACGCTTCGACAGGACGGGTCTTCGTATGTGCGGGTGCGTTTGGAGATCAAGGGCGGGGCGAAAGAGCCGCTGCAGCTTCAGATCAAAGAGCGCCGCACCAAAAACGCGACCGAGGTGGTCTATCAGGTGCTTTTTCCGAAAGAGCGCAAAGGCGAGTCCGTGCTGCTCCGCAAGATCGGCAATCGCCCGGCCAGCGGCACGGTCTTCGTGCCGCCGAATACCGTTCGCGAGCTTTCCGCCGGGGACATGAAGGAGCCGCTCTTCGGTAGCGACCTCGCTTATGAGGATATCGTGGAAAACTTCTTCGCGTGGGAGCAGCAGACGATCGGCGCCAGCGAAGAGGTGGACGGCGTGACTTGTCAGGTGCTCGAATCCAAGCCCGGTAAAGGTGACCGCTCGATTTACAGCAGCGTGAAAAGCTGGATCGATGTGCGGCGGATGGTCCCGCTCCGCGTGGAAAAATTCTCCGGCTCCGGGCAATCCGCGCGCCGCATCGATACGACCCGCGTCACCGCCGTCGATGGCCGCAACCTGCCTGCGAACCTGCTCGTCCGCGTGCCCGGCCGCGGCACCTCCACCGCGCTCGACGGCTCCCGCCTCAAGCGCGACGTGACCTTCGCCGATCGCGAATTCACGACGGACGGTCTCAAGGAGTTAGCCGTTCCAAAAAGCTCCGCGGAATAACCGTCGGCCGTTTTCCGGCTCGCACACAGGGCGCTCCGCGGAGTTTTCTAGCGTGCCATGCTCCTCGCTGATCTCACGTGGCCCGATGTCGCCGCTTTGCCCAAAGACATTCCCGTCGTCTTCCCCGTTGCCGCTCTCGAACAACATGGGCGGCATCTGCCGCTCTTCACCGATTCGCTGCTCATGGGGGAGATCGCGCGTCGCGCCGAAGTGCAGTTGGGGGATCGCGCGCTCTTCGCGCCGCTGCAATGGCTGGGAAATTCCCATCATCACATGGATTTCCCCGGCACCGTGTCCGCGGAGCCGCGGGCCTATCTCGATCTGCTCTGCGGCCTGCTGGAAAATTTCATCGCCCACGGATTCAAGCGCCTCTTTATCCTCAATGGCCACGGCGGCAATGATGTGCCGGGGAAGCAGGCGGTCTTCGAGGTGCGCCAGCAGCATCGCGAGCGACGCGATCTGCTCCTGCTCTTCGCGACATATTGGAATCTTGGTCCGCAACCGTCCGCCGAGCTGCCAGAAATCCGGCAGGCGGTGATGGGACACGCCTGCGAGTGGGAGACTTCCATGGTGCTGCATCTCGCGCCGCATCTGGTGAAGGATCACGGCCACGTCGCCGAGGTGCCGTTTGGCAATCCGTTCGAGCCTGCCTCGCGCGGCTGGACGATGCCCGACCGTTCGGAGCCGGGTCATGTGGGGAATCCGCGCGAGGCGAGCGCGGAGAAGGGGACGGCGCTGTTCGAGATGTTCGCCCGGGACACGGTGAAGATGATCGAGCGCGTGATCGCGTGGGATGGCGCGAGCTGGGAGGGCTGAGCAAAGGGCCGCGCTCACGCAGAAAGGGGGCTCAGCAAGAGTTCACTTCGCTTTCAGCTTTGCGCCATACAGATCGTTGCTGCCGCCGCTGGTGATGCTCGCCTCACCAAACTCCGCGGTGCCGCCGAAGGAACCACCGAAGAAGAGATTGCCCTGTTTGTCGCAGACCATCGAGTAGGCGTTGTCGCCTTTGTCGCCGCCGCCCCGCGTGATCCAGCGGAGCGCTCCCTTGTCGTCAAACTTTGCAACGAAGACATCGGTGGCGCCGCGGCTGTGCAGTTCCGCGCCGCCGAGTTTGAAGACATCCGTGAACTCGCCGGTGAGAAAGCTGTTGCCTTGGCCATCGGTCGCAATGCCGAGGCCGTAATCGACCGCGGGGCCTTGTCCGACAAGGCTCCAGAGCAATTTGCCGCTGGGGTCGAAGTGGCTGAGGAAAGCGTCGCTGTCTTTGTCACCCGTGGTGGTGAAGGTCTCCGCGCCGAGCGTGGCTTTTCCTTTGAACATCCCGCTCGCCCAGACGCGGCCTTCCTTGTCGCAAGTGATCTCGTGAAAGAGGCAGCTCGGTTCGCCGAATTGCTGCGCGATCCAGAGCACGTCGCCTTGCGGCGAAAGCTTCGCCACGACCGCGGAGGATCCTTTCGGTGTGACCAGCGGTTTGTCGCCAAACTGCCCGCTGCCGGAGCTGAGGCCACCGATGTAGATATTGCCCGAGCCATCGACTGTGACGCCATGACCGGAGCCGCCCGCTTTGCCGGTCGCGACCTTGGCCCAGACGAGTTTGCCGTCCGGGTGATACTTCGCGCAGAAGACGTGGCTGTTGGGTTCGTTCGGAATCTTCACGTCGCCAAACTCCGCTTCTCCCACCACCGCGCCGGAGACGATCACGTCGCCTTTTCCATCCACTGCGATGGCGTGGCCATAGTCGTAGCCCTTGCCGCCAGCCGTTTGAATCCACGCCAGTTTCCCAGCGCGGTCATACTTCGCGACGAAGATGTCGTAGTCGCCGCGGTTCGGAAGTTTCGTCCCGCTGAAGTCGGCGTCGGTGCTTTGATAGTGGCCGGTCACGTAGCAATTGCCCGCGGCATCCGCGGCCACGCCGTAGCCGCGATCGATCAGCCCGCCGCCGCCCATTTGCGCCCAGAGGAACTGCCCTTTCGGATCGAGCTTCGCGACGAGGAAATCCATCCCGCCGCCGCTCTTCGCCGTGGTGTCGCCCACCTTGACTTCGTCGGTCGCTTCGCCCGCAAGATACACGTTCCCCTCGTTATCCACGTTAATGGCGCGGGTCTTGTCGTTCTTGAGCCCGCCCGCCGATGTCGCCCATTCGAAAGCCGGCGCGTTTTCAAGAGGCGCGGCGTCGAGAGGCGATGCCAAACCGAGGACGAAGCTCACTGTCGCGAAGAGGCGCCAGGAAGACACAAGGATGCGCGTGCGGCTTCGACCGGAATTGGATTCGAGGGGAGTTGGGCGAGGAAGTTGAAGCATGGGGGATAACGTAGAAGCCGTTGGGGCTGGCTTCCCTTAGTGGACGTCAAAAGAGGCGCCCTTCCAAATTCCTCGGCTCGACCAATGCAGGAACTCTGTGCAATCCCCCTCAAAGATTCCACCGTCGAATCGGCTAATAAGAGAAGACAAACCCCCAATTTCGGTAAATCACCTCCGCCGCACACAATACCCAGCACATGCCCGTCCTTCGCTTCATGGGATCGCCCGCCTCGACTGCTCTCCGAATCGCCGTGGCGGTGCTCGTACTCGCGTTGCCGGGTCGCGCGGCAGAGTCCGGGGACTCGCTGAATTTCATCAACGACATCTCGCCGATCCTGACCAAGGCCGGCTGCAACGCGGGCGGGTGTCATGCCAAGGCGGGCATGGGGCAGCGCGGGTTCCGGTTGTCGTTGCTCGGGTTTGAGCCGGAGGAGGATTACGAGCACATCGTGAAGGAGGGGAAGGGGCGGCGCGTGTTCCCCGGGGCGCCCGAGCAGAGCCTGCTGGTGCTGAAGGCGGCGAATATCGTGCCGCATGGCGGCGGCAAGAAGCTCGATCCCAGCTCCGAGGGCTACAAGACGGTGGTGAAGTGGATCAGTCAGGGCATGCCGTATGCCAAGGAGACGGACGCGAAGCTCGTGTCGATCGACGTGCAGCCGAAGCGCGGGTTGATGAAATTCCAGACGAAGCAGCAGCTCAAGGTGACGGCGCATTTTTCCAACGGCACGACGCGCGACGTCACGCACGCCGCGCTCTACGAGCCGAATGACAAGAACATGGCTGAGGCGAGCGAAGAGGGATTGGTGAAGATCCACGACCTGCCGGGCAACGTTGCGATCATGGTGCGTTACCAAGGGCTGGTGTCGGTTTACAGCGCCTCGATCCCACTCGGTGCGCCGGTGGAGAACCTGCCGCCCACGAAGAACTTCATCGACGAATTCGTCTTCGCGAATCTCCAACAGATCGGCGTGCCGCCGTCGCCCGTCTGCGATGACACGACCTTCCTGCGCCGGGCGTCGCTCGATATCGCGGGGCGCCTGCCGACGGTCGAGGAAACGCGCGCCTTTCTCGCCAGCGAAGCACCGGACAAGCGCGAGAAACTCATCGAGACGCTGCTCGCCAGCGGCGACTACGCGGACTATTTCGCCAGCAAATGGGCGCCGCTGCTCCGCAACAAACGCGACGCGGCCAACGACATCACCGCGAACTTTGCTTTCCACTCGTGGGTGCGCGACAACATCCTCGCGAACACGCCCTACGACCAGATGGCGCGCCAACTTCTCGCCGCGACCGGCTCGATCGCCACCAACCCCGCAGTCGCCTGGTATAAGCGCGTGAAGGAGCCGACGGCGCAGGTCGAGGATGTGGCCCAGCTTTTCCTCGGCGTCCGGATGAACTGCGCGCAGTGCCATCACCATCCCTTCGAGCGCTGGAGCCAAAAGGATTACTACAGCTTCTCCGCGTTCTTCACGCAGGTGGGCCGCAAGCCGACGATGACGGCCGGCGAAGATGTGATCTTCCACAAGCGCGGCATCGCCCAGGCGGAGAACAAAAAGACCAAGCAGCCGGTGAAGCCTGCGGCGCTCGGCGGACCGACGCTCGATATTCCGCCGGACGAAGACCCTCGCCTGCACCTCGCCGATTGGCTGAGCGACAAGACCAATCCGTTCTTCGCCAAGTCGCTGGTGAATCGTTATTGGAAACACTTCTTCCGGCGCGGACTCATCGAGCCCGAGGACGACATCCGCGATACCAATCCGCCGACGAATCCCGAGCTCCTCGACGCGCTCGCGAATCACTTCATCAAGAGCGGCTACGACCTGAAGGCGGTGGTGCGCCTGATCACGCAATCGAACACCTACCAGCTCAGCGAAAAGCCGAACGAACACAACGGCGTCGATCGGCAGAATTTTTCCCAC
>JBBQYR010000001.1:0-100417 GCA_038208565.1 Chthoniobacterales bacterium | reverse complement strand
AGCTCCGTTGGCCACAGGATGATGAAAATTATTCCCAGGTGGGCGTCACATACCAGGAACTGGTTCTGGATTTTGAAATTGGCACAGGAGTCGATTTTCGTATGTTATGTGCTATGGAACAATAGCAGTTTTAGTAGTTATAATATTGCAACGCCCAATGCTTTCTTATTGCGTGTTAGTTGCTATGTGACTTTTAGTATGTTCAATTGGTGTTATGTGCTATTACATAGGACCAGTATTAGCAAGTGAAATATGGCAACACACGATGTCGCTTATGTTTGCTTCTTTTGTTGGTGTTTGCTATTCTGTATATTCTAAAGTTCACATCACTTTCACTTTGCTACAGCTTTCTATTCAGTATTTCTATCTAGTTATTTTATCCCATTCTTCTTATTTATTATTCTTTGTCCATTTGCTTACTTCCTGTTTGCTTATTGCTATTCCCTATTGGCTTATAGAGAATTGGATTAAAGTTACAGCCCCGTTTACCCGAGCCCATATCTTTTCTAAATCACTACTGTTGGCCACAGCTTTTGAGCTAGTAAGAAAAGGGTTACCTATTCCTAAGGAACGCTACATATTAGCGCCTGCACGTAACAGACGTGGTAGCAGATTCAACTATTTATTGCGATTACCCCAGCGTAGTGACACGCTATCGTCGTAAATAGCTGGATTTGGATTCTACGATTATTCTTATCATCCCTATATTTTGGGCTATCTTTTGGAATATTTTGGAATTATTTGGCTAATCCCCATATTTCTACCTTTATATCCCGAAGAACAACTTTTTCCTACTGTGTTGGCGACAAATATCCCGAAGATTATCTAGTTTTTGGAACTATCTGGATTATTTCGTCTTATCTACTTTCACAAAAATACTCTTCAAAATATATATTTTTGTTTCCGTTAATTATGTCTCAGCAAGATGGAGCTACAATGTTGGCCGCCCTCAATAATATGCAGGCAGAGCTGAATATCGAGCGGAAAGCATTGGCGGATTTGGCTACATCTACAGTACAGGCAGAGATTACAGAACGAGATCGATTAGCTGCAATTATCCCTATCCATGAACAGCAATTATTGGCCAAGAATGTGGAATATAATGCGCTACGTCAACTTATCGCGGATCGGAATGCCGAGCGAGAACGTATGGCCAAGGATGTGGCGGAAAACAAAGTACAGGTGCTAGCCGATGCTATGTTGGAGCTGCAGCGCACAAATACGATGTTGGTGGAGCGATTACAGGCTATGGATATGGGTGGACGTCGTCCCTTTATTGGTGGAGCTACTGTGGATACCGATCATGCTCGCAACGCGCGGAATCTATTTTCAGTGAAGCTACCGTCATATAGCGGAACGGAGGATTTCGACGCATGGCTAAAGGATTGGGAGACCAAGTGCTTAGCGATGCAATTGGGCGACGCCGACAAAATGCTATGGACAATGGCTCAGTTGAAGGGCAATGCATTACAACATGCGGAACAATGTCGAGATATCGCTACGAGTGGAGGTCAAACTTTTGGCTTTCCCGAGGTAATAGCTGCTTTGCGCGATCGTTTTGTTCCTAAAAATCAGCATTATTATTTGCGAAGAGGGTGGGGCGGCGGTAGTGTTGTTGCGGTTGCATGATGGCAACTTTCAGTTTGGCGCGACGCGGGAGGATGGGAGTGATTTGCGCTTTCTGGCGGAAGACGGGAAGACCTTGCTGTCCTATCACATCGAGAAGATCGACCCGCTGCTCAACGAGGCGTTTGTCTGGGTGAAGCTGCCGGAAGTGAAGAGCGGCGGCGTAACAAACTTCTGGCTCTACTACGGCAATGCCGCGGGGCAGATCAGCGCGGTGGCGGATGCGAAGGCCACCTACGACGCGGAGACCGTGCTCGTCTATCATTTCGGAGCGAACATCCAGGCCGACGCCACGACTTCGGCAAACAACGCGGAGAACGCCGGGACGAAGATCGAGGCGGCGCTGATTGGCGGCGGGTTGCGGCTGCCGAGTCCGGCGCCGGTGACGATACCCGTTTCGCCCACGCTGGCCTGGAGTGAAGGCGGCACGCTCACCTGGTCGGCGTGGTTGAAGCCGGCGACGTTGCAGCCTAATGCGATCGTTTTCAGCCGACGCGAAGAGAGTCGTGCGTTTGTCGTCGGGCTGGATAACGGCGTGCCGTTCGTCGAGGTCAACGGGCAGCGCAGCTCCGGCGGCGAAGCGCTGGCGGCGGGGGCGTGGCGGCACCTGGCCATCGTCGCGGTGGGCGGCACGATCAATGTGCATCTGGACGGCGCGAACTACGGCACGCTGGCCGCGGGCCTGCCCGCGCTGAACAGCCCGGCGCTGCTCGGCGGCGACACCACGGAAGGCGCGGTCATCTTCAACGGCGAACTCGACGAGCTGCAAATCTCGAAGGTCGCGCGTACGCCCGGTTTCCTGAAATTCGCCGCGCAGAGCCAGCTCGCGGACAAGGCAGCCAAGCTTATCGTCTTCGGCAATGACGAGCAGAACGAGGCCGGCGGACACAACGAACTAGCCGAGCATTTCATGCTGATCACGGATATCTCGAAGTCGCTGACCTTCGACGGCTGGGTCGTCATCGTGCTCTGCGCGCTGCTCTTGGTGGTGGCGATGATCATCAGCGTTTTCAAGCTGCTCTATCTCTCGCGGATCAAGAAATCGACCGGCCTTTTCCTCGAGAAGTGGGAGGAGCTTTCGCGCGATCTGCACGTGCTCGACCACGGGGACGAAGCGAGCATCAACAGCATGGGTGGCAAGGCCAACGCCAAGGCCCAGAAGATCCTCAAGCGTTCGCCGCTCTACCACATCTACCAGATCGGCTCGGAGGAAATCCAACACCGGCTGGCCAATTCCGACGAGGAAGAGCCGGGACTTTCCGGTCGTTCCATCCAGGCGATCCGGGCGACCTTGCACAGCGGGCTGGTGCGGGAGGTGCAGAAGCTCAACAGCCAGCTCGTGTTCCTGACCATCGGCATCGCCGGCGGGCCTTACCTCGGGTTGTTAGGCACGGTCATCGGGGTCATGATCACCTTCGCGGTCATCGCCAAGTCGGGCCAGGTCGAGGTCAACTCCATCGCCCCCGGCATCGCCGGTGCGCTGCTCGCCACCGTGGCCGGCCTCGCCGTCGCCATCCCGGCGCTCTTTTCCTACAGCTACATCAGCACGCGGATCAAGGACGCGGTCAGCGACATGGAGATCTTCATCGACGAGTTCATCGCGCGGGTCGCCGAGGTCTATCCCGACACCCACGAAACCGAGACGGCCGGGGCCGATCATTAGCCATGCAAGCCGGCGACAACAAATCCTACGACGACATCAACGTCACGCCCATGGTGGACCTCTACCTGGTGCTTTTGTTGATCTTCATCATCATGACCACGGCCGGGGTGCAGGGCGTGAAGGTCAACCTGCCCAAGGCTGGCAAACCCTCGAAGATTGAGGGTCCGAAGATGCAGGCCGTGACGGTGGACAACTCGGGGAACATCAAGCTCAACGCCTCGGTGGTCACGATCGGGGAACTGGAGACGCAGTTGAGCGCGGTGAAAACGAAGGTGCCGGACTCGCCGATCGTGGTCCGCGGCGACAGCCAGACGCAGTATCAGACGATCATGGACGTGCTCGATGTCATCGGGCGCGTCGGCTTCGACCAGATCGGTCTCGCCACCAAACCCGCCAAGTAACGCCATGAACACCTCGCCCGATCCCCAGCCCGTCGCGGAAGCGGAACCCCAGGCGTCCGCCGAAACCGGCGCGCCCAACGCCACAGCCGCAGCCCCGGCGAAAAGGCGGACGCGCACCCGGGCGAAGGCCGCCGGTCCGAAAAAGCCCCGCAGCAACCCCCCGCCCGCAGGGGCGCACCATCATGTTTACGACGACGAGAAGGAAGGATTCTTCCAGCGCTTTGGCGTAGTGTTAGGGATCGGCGTGGTTGTCCTCGGCGGCGGGGCGTATTTGTATTTTAAGAAACCGAGCCCAAGCACACCGCCGGTCAAGCAGGAGCGGATCGTCATGATCTCGCCACTGCCGCCCGCGCCGCCACCACCTCCTCCTCCGCCACCTCCTAAGCAGAAACCACCGGAGGAGAAGATGGAGAAGGAAACAGCCGCAGCCGAAGCGCCGAAGGAAGCGCCCAAGCCCGAGCCCGTGAAGGCGGCCGAGCCTGCGCCGCTCGGCACCAATTTGAAAGGCGACGGCCCGGGGATGTCGGGGCTGGGCAGTGGCAGCGGACTGGGCGGCGGCGTCCTCGGCGGCACCGGCGGGAGCAAAGGCGGGTCGCGCTTTGGCTGGTATGCCGGACAAGTCCAGTCGCGGATCGCCGAGGCCCTGCGCAAACATCCCAAAACCAAAAATTCCACCCTGCGCGTGGACGTGCGCATCTGGCCGGACACGACCGGCCGGGTCACCCGCGCGCAACTCGCCAGCTCCACCGGCGATGCCGGCCTCGATGAGACCATTCAGAACAGCGTGCTCAACGGCCTGCAACTCCAGGAGCCACCTCCGGCCGGCATGAAGCTGCCCATCGTCCTGCGCCTGACCGCCCGGCGCCCCAACTAACATTCCATCTCATTTCCGCATGCCTGTTCATCCAAGTACTCCCTTTGCCCGCATCCGACGACGCCCGCAGCTTGCCCTGCTGCTGGCCGCTTCGTGCGCCGTGGCCTCGCCGACCTGGGCCGGACGCGAACTCCCGCCGGGCAAGACCCTCGCCGAGATGCTGCCCCTCGAAAACGCGCCGGTCATCGCCGCGGTTACCACTCCGGCGGCACCGGTGGTTCCCGAACCGATCACGCCGAAGCCGACGGCAACCGAACCTCCCGCACCCGCTTCGACCGGGGCTGCATCCACCGCGGCCGCACAAGTGGCGCCGCCACCCGCACCCAAGCCTGAGCCCGACCTCATGGCCGCGGCAGGCGACCCGCCGATCAAGCTCAACCGGCCCGCGCCTTCGCAGAACGTCACGATCAACCTCATCAACAGCCTCGTGAAACGCGGCGTGCTCCCACAGGAGGACGCCGACGCCCTGATCAAGCAGGCTGAGGCCGACGCCGCGGTGGCGCGGGAACAGGCCGAGTCGACACAGGTCACGGCCACGCAGGCCGCGATGTTAGCCCAAGCGGCTGCGCAGGCGGCGGCCCAAGCCACACCTGATCCCGTCGCCGAAGGCACGGTGCGCGTCACTTACATCCCGGAGATCGTCAAGGCGCAGATGCGCGACCAGATCAAGGCCGAACTCATGGAGCAGGCCAAAAACGAGAAGTGGGTCAGCACTGCGCCGAATCCCGAGTGGGTCTCGCGCTTCCGCGTGGCGGGTGACGTCCGCGTGCGCTACCAGGCCGACGTTTTCCCGGACGGCAACGACAACACCGGCTCCTTCCCGAACTTCAACGCGATCAACACCGGCCAGCCCTTCGATGTCAGCGGCACGACCTTCTCGCCGCAACTCAATGTGGACCAGAACCGCAACCGCATCCGCCTGCGCGCGCGTATGGGCGCACAGATCGACATGGGCGAAGGCTTCACCGGCGGGATGCGCATCGCCACCGGCGACAGCAACTCCCCCGTCTCGACCAACCAATCGCTCGGCGGCTCCGGCGGAAATTTCTCCAAGTACGCCATCTGGCTCGACCGTGGCTTTCTTAAGTACGAAGCGGGCGGCCTGCCGACGAAGAACCTCGCCGTCACCGTCGGTCGCTTCGACAACCCGTTCTTCGCCGCGAGCGACATCGTCTGGGACGACGACCTCGGCTTTGATGGCTTCGCCGTGCAGGCGCGCTACGAGGTCTTCAAGGGCGTGACGCCCTTCCTCGCCGCCGGCGCCTTCCCGGTGTATAACACGGACTTTAATTTTTCCTCGAACCGCCCGGACAAATTCCCGAGTGAGGACAAGTGGCTCTATGGCGCCCAAGGCGGCGTGACCTGGACGCCGCACAAGGATTTCACCTTCAAGAGCGGCGTCGCCTATTACGACTTCGAAAACATCGAAGGCCAGCTCTCGGATCCCTTCGTGCCGCTGACCACTTCCGACGCCGGCAACACCGACGGCACGCGGCCATCCTTCGCGCAAAAGGGCAATACCTATCGCCCGCTGCGCAACATCATCCCGACCGCGGATAACAACTTCGGCACCAGCCTGCAGTATCAATACTTCGGCCTCGCTTCGTCGTTCCGGAATCTCGTGATCAACGGCAAGCTCGACTACAACGGCTACGAGCCGTTCCAGATTTCCGTCTTCGGCGAATACGTGCGCAACCTCGCCCACGACCCGAGCGCGATCAATGCATTCGCGGTCAACAACCGCGGCCCGAATGGCATCGATGGCACCATCGGCCGCTACGAGGGCGGCGACACCGCCTGGTATCTCGGCCTGCGCGTCGGCCGTGCGGCCCTGGAAAAACGCGGCGACTGGAGCCTCGGCCTGAACTACCGCTACGTGGAAAGCGATGCGGTCGTTGACGGGTTCAACGACTCTGACTTCGGCGGGGGCGGCACCAACCTCAAGGGCTACACGATCAGCGGCTCTCTCGCCCTCAGCCAGCGCGTCGCCCTCGGCCTGCGCTGGATGAGCGCCAACGAAATCGTCGGACCGCAATTCAAACAGGACGTCTTCCAGATCGACGTGAACGGAAAATTCTAGCGCCATGCACCGCACTCTCACCTCACTCCTCGCCGTCGGCTTGTTAGCCATCGGGCATTCCGCCGGCGCTCAGCAGGCCCAGCCCAGCGCCGCCGAAGCCAAACTCCGCGAAGGCCTGCGCAACACCATGCTCCAGCTCCGCACCATGCAGGGCGAGCGCGACCAGCTCATCGTCGAGAAAGCCACCCTCGAAGGCGAAAAGACGACGCTGACCGAAAAGCTCGACGCCCTCACCAAACAAGCCGCCGCCAACCAGGACGCCGCGACCAAAACCATCGCCGGCCAAAAGGACCAGCTCACCATGCGCGACCAGGAGGTCGCCGCGCTCAAGACCGAACTCGAGAAGTGGAAGGCCGATCATAAACGCATCACCGACATCGCGAACACCAAGGAAAGCCAGCGCGCCAAGTTTGCCGAACAGGGCACGCTGCTCCAACGCCGCGTGGACGACCAGACGACCAAAAACGCCGCGATGTACAAGATCGGCAGCGAGGTCCTCAACCGTTACGAGAAGTTCGTCCTCGGCGACGCCCTAGCTGCACGCGAACCCTTCACCGGCATCGCCCGGGTCAAGTTCCAGACGTTGTCCCAGGACTTCCAAGACCAGCTCGATGACGCCCGCGTAAAACCCCTCGAAGCCCCAAACCCCGGCACCCCACCCGCAGAGATGCCAGCGACGAGTAAACCTCGCACTTCGCCAGCCACACCCGCTCCGGCCACCGCCCAGGCCAAGACCCCAAAGGCTGGCGAGAAGAAGCCCCGCCCTTGAGCGCCCTGAGCCGCCACGCACTGCGGCGCTGAAGTCCAAGCAAGGCCCCATGTTTCCGTTACCCGAGATGTCAGTTGCGCCCGAGCCGTTCCGCAAAACGGCGTGGTCGGAGAACTGCGCGCCGCTTCCGGATGGCCCGGCACTGCGCAGTCGGCAACGTCTGCGCGGGTTGCCCAAGCTGCCCGCCATCCTCGGGATCTTCGCGGTGTTTGCCGCGAGCAGTCTGACCCTCCACGCGGGTGACATCCTGCGCGGCGGCGCCCCCGCGGGATCACGACCACCCAGCGCTGCCACGAGTGCGGGGGCTGCGGAGGCCGCCCGCGCGCGAGCCAACGCCAAGGACGCACTGGCGCGCACATCGCAGGCGCTCAAATCCGTGCAGCAGATGCAGATCAACGCGCGCAAGGTCGCAGAGGGCCGGAGCAACGCGGGCTACGATCCGAACCACCCGGGACAAGTGCTCCCGAGCGTGCCCAACGGCCTCGCGGTCGGCGGCCTCGAAGTGGCGCCCGGCGTCGCCTTGAATTCCCCGCTCTGGCAAGGCGCGACCTTGCCGAGGCAGGCGCAGGTCAATGGCCAGACCGAAGTCGTCATCCAGCAGTCGGCGCCACAAGCCGTGCTGAATTGGAAGACCTTCAACGTCGGCAGCAAGACCACCGTAGCCTTCGACCAAAGTAATGGCGGCTCGCAAAAGGGGCAATGGATCGCCTTCAACAAGGTGAACGACCCGAGCGGTGTGCCGTCGCAAATCCTCGGCCAGATCAAGGCTCCGGGGCAGGTCTATATCATCAACCCGAACGGCATCATCTTTGGCGGCGGTTCGCAAATTAACGTGCGCTCGCTGGTCGCGTCGTCGCTGCCGATCAATGACAACCTCGTGCAGCAGGGCTTGCTGAATAATCGCGACGCGCAGTTTCTGTTTTCGTCTCTCTCAGTCCCGGGTGGCTCGGATGGCACCCCGGCGTTTAATCCGATCACACCACCGACGCCAACCGGCCGACCCGGCGATGTCGTGGTCCAGCCCGGCGCGCAGCTCAACAGCGAAGCGGGCGGAGACGGCAATGGCGGGCGCATCATGCTCGTCGGGCCGAACGTGCGCAACGAAGGCACGATCTCGACGCCAGCCGGGCAGACGATCCTCGCCGCGGGCTTGCAGGTCGGGATTGCGGCGCACGCCGGTGACGACCCGAGTCTGCGCGGTCTCGACGTGTGGGTCGGTGATGTCGCTGACTATGCAGGCACGAGTACGAATAGCGGCTTGATCGACATACCGACGGGCAGCGCGTGGATGGCCGGGCGCTATGTGAACCAGCTCGGCGTCATCAACAGCACAAGCTCGGTCAACCTAAACGGCCGTATCGACCTCCGCGCGAGCTACGGCGCGGTGGCAAATCCGAATTTCGACAATTCCGGGACGAGCGGTTTCGGCGGACCGGCTTTCGTTTATCAAAAAACCGGTGTCGTCACCATGGGTAGTCAAAGCGCGACGCTCATCCTGCCAGATTACACCAGCAAGAAGGCGGTTCCGGGGACAGCTTTGCCGGAGACATCGCAGATCAATATCGAGGGATTGGGGGTTCACATGAAGAGGGGTGCCATGATCCTCGCGCCCAACGGTGATGTGTCGATCCGTGCAGGGGTTTGGCCTTACACCGATGCGGATGGGAATCGCACCACCCTGCTGCCTAGTGGTCAGGAGGAACCGGGGCTTAACAACTTCTTCGCCAACGCCGGCCAGAAGTTCTATTTTTCCGGCGGCCAGATCTATCTGGATCCCGATTCGTTCATCAACGTCGCTGGCAGCACCGATGTTTTCGTGCCGCTCTCGCATAGCATCCTCAATGTCGAGTTTCGTGGATCGGAGTTTGCTGATTCCCCGGTGCAGCGAAATGGGCTTTTGCGTGCCACGCCGCTGACCGTCGATATTCGGCGCACAGGGGTGAGCAATGGCCGTTACTGGGTGGGTACCCCACTTGGCGACGTGACCGGGCTGGCCGGGCTCGTCGAAAGAGACGCCGCCCAGCTCACCGCGGTTGGCGGAAACATTAACCTCCAGGCCGGCGGATCGATTGTCGTCGGCAATGGAGCAACCCTCAACGTTTCGGGAGGCTTCTACAATCATGCTAGCGGCATGGTGAAGACGACACGGCTCCGGCAATACGGGCGGCTCGTCGATATTCACAATGCCCAACCTGGGCAGGTTTACGATGGGGTCTACACCGGCACTTACACGAGGAGTTCTGCTCGCTGGGGTGTTTCGGAAACATTCACCGTGCCGTGGATGACGGGGGAGCGATACGAGCAGGGCTACACGCAGGGTGCCAATGGCGGCACTTTGAACATGACAGCGGCCAGCATGGCGGTGGACGGGCAACTACTTGGCCTGACGGTGAATCCTCCGCGGGGCCGGGGTTCCGCTCCCTCGCACAGCAGTCTTTCGATCAGTTTCAAGGCTGAGAAAACCTTCGTCGCGGGGACAAATACCAGTTTCATTTCATTTTCACCAACGCCGCCAGCCGTCACTTTTGGTTCACCTCAGGGCTCGGATTCCGTGCCCTCCTTTGCGCTTGCCGGAGATGTCCCTGTCGCCATCCCAGCCAGCCGGCAAGCCGCGATCATCCTTTCACCGGAACTCCTCACCGAGGACGGATTCGGCAACCTCACGGTCGAAAACCCGGACGGGAATGTGACCGTGCCGAAGGAGATCCATCTGGCGGCCCCCGCTTTGGGCTCCGTGTCTCTCACGGGAGCCAATGTGACGGTGGACGGCAAGGTTTCGGCCCCCGGCGGAAAGTTGAGTTTCCGCGCCGCCACGATTTCCCCGACATTTACCGCGGAATTCCCGCTGGTGAACCCGCCGGGCGGCGCGCTTTCTCCGGCTCCTAATGCGCCCCGGGGCCTTTTTACCTTGGGCACCGGAGCCAGCTTGAGCGCCGCTGGCTTGCTGATCGATGATCGCCCAGGAAGCCCAGCCCCCCTGAGCAAACCGCTCGTCATCGATGGAGGCAGCATCACCATCGAGTCGTTCAGTGCCGAGCTCCTGGCGGAGAGCGTGCTCGATGTGTCCGGCGGAGTAGTGGCGGGCGCGCGGGGCTCGATCACTTACGGCAACGGCGGTAGCATCACGATCCGCACCGGGAGGGATCCAGGGTTCCCGACTGTGCTCGGAGGCCATCTCACCCTCCAGTCCACACTCGCGGGCTTTTCCGGGAAAAAGGGCGGCGCTCTCAGCATTCAGGCCAGCCTGATCCAAATCGGCGGCACGGCGTCCTACCCCAACACGCTACTTCTCGCGCCCGATTTCTTCCGCCAGGGAGGGTTCACCAGCTATTCTTTGGAAGGCATTGGTGCCGCATCATCGCTGCCGGCGGCTCCCGGGCAGCCCACACCCTACGCCCCGGGAATTTCCATCGCACCTGGGACTCGGATCGAACTGGTGGCGGAGAACCTTCTGGCCGTTCCGAATCAATCGGGTCGCCGGGAGATCAGCATGGTTCGGGTGTTGAAGGAAGTGGGCTTGCGTGCCCCGGTCAGCCTGAGCCTTTCGGCCGTGGGTTCGGATGATTCGTTCACCAGCGACATCCTGGAGGTCCGCGGCGATCTCGTCATGGGACGCGATGCGCAGATCTTGGCTGATCCGGGTGCGAGTATTTCTTTGAGGGGCCAGACGGCCACGGTCCTGGGTTCCATCTCGGCGCCTGGGGGCACCATTTCGATCACCGGCGCAAGCCGCTTCCCTGTCCCACCGGACAATGCCGGCTTTGCCTTGGTGGCCTTGCCCACAGTCCATATCGGACCTCAGTCGGTCCTATCAGCCATCGGGGTGCCCGTCTTTACCCCCGATTCCTACGGGCGCCGCCAGGGAACCTTGCGGGCCGGCGGGACCATCTCGGTCTCCGGCAACATCGTCGCCAGTGCTGGTGCCGTGCTGGACGTCTCGGGGGCGTCGGCCATTTTCGACATCCATCCGACCTCGCTGGGGGATGTCGGCGCGCCGAATGTGCCGTCGAACAGCGGGCTAAACTCGCCGCTCTGGAGACTGCGATCCGTCCCGATGCGGATCGATAGCAACGGCGGCACGATCAGCCTGCAAGGCTCGACCATGCTCTTTAGCGACGCCACTTTGCTGGGGCGGGCCGGAGGGCCGACCGCCGTGGGTGGCACCTTGTCCGTTTCTTCGGGCCGCTTCTACCCAACGGGCGTCAGCCGGACCACCGCCGACATCAATCTACTGGTCAAACAAAGCGGCAACACCCTCGCTTCGACCAATGCCAGCCCGGGAGTCGGGCGCGCCATCCTCGACGATGCCGGTGTGCCGCTGCCCGGCATGGGATATTTCGCCGTCGATCGCTTTACAAACGGTGGGTTTGATTCCTTGGATTTGGGCTACCGGGTCAACACCGACGGCACCATCGCCGCCCACAATGTCCAGTTTCAGGGACCGGTTTCGATTTCGGCCAAAGGCAATCTGCGGGTGGCTTCGGGGGGCGTGATCCGGACCGATTCCACCGTCAACCTCACCGCCAAATACATCGCCCTCGGCCAGGCCTTCCGTCCCCCGATCAACCCTCAGGACTCAGTCCCCCTGTTCACGCAAGATCCAGCCAACCCCAGCCAGATCTACAACTTCGCTCCCACCTTTGGACCGGGGCAATTGAACGTGACCGCCGAACTCATCGATATCGGCACCCTTTCCCTGCAAAATATCGGGCGGGCGCGCTTCTCCGCGGTCAATGGCGACATCCGCGGGAACGGCACTCTCCAGATTGCGGGCGATCTGGTGATGCAAGCCGGGCAGATCTACCCGACGACGCTCTCGACTTTCAATATCTTCGCCTACGATCATGCCGGCACGCCGGGCTCCATCACCATCCTCGGAGCAGGCACCCGCAGCGCTCCGTTATCCGCCGGGGGCAGCCTGAACATTTTCGCCTCGCAGATTTCGCAGGGCGGCGTACTCCGGGCGCCTCTCGGTTCCATCACCATCGGCTGGGATGGGACGGACTTCGACCCTACGGATGCCGATCTGGATCCGCCGCCGAACCCCATCGCGGGAACCACTGCCACCGTCCCCGTCGCCCAGCAGGTGACGCTGCGCTCTGGCAGCGAAACTTCGGTAGCGGCCTGGAGTGGCACAACCGGCACAGAAATGCTGATTCCGTTTGGCCTCAGCCCCGATGGTACCTCGTGGGTCGCCCCCAACGGCGTGAATGTGACGACCAGCGGGCTGCCCGCAAAGGGAGTCAGTCTGGCGGGCAACAGTGTGACTACGGAGGCGGGCTCGACTGTCGATCTACGCGGCGGAGGCGATCTTTATGCTTTCCGTTGGAAATCCGGAACCGGCGGAAGCGCCGATCTCCTCGGCACGGCTTCGGTCGCTTGGGCGGCCGGGACGGTGTATCAAGCGGGCGATCTGGTTACCTTTGGCAGTCAGACTTGGACCGCCCGGGTTCGCCACTCGGGGCAAACTCCGGCGTCGAGCCAGTTTTGGACTCCCGTGGCGGAGTCGTATGCGGTGCTCCCCGATTTCCCGTCGGAATTTGCCCCGTACGCGCCGTTCAATACCGGGACCAATGCGCGGCTGCTCGAGGGGAATTCCGGGTACGTCAGCAGTTCCTTGAAAATCGGCGACCGCATCTATCTCGAACGGGTTGATGGCTTGCGCGCGGGCACTTACACGCTCCTGCCTCGCCGCTATGCTCTGCTGCCTGGGGCCTATCTAATCACGCCGACGACGAATGCCACCTACGGCACCTACACCGTGCCGGAAGGGGCCACCTCTGTGGCCGGCTACCGCCTCAACGAATTCAACCAGCCGAAAGAGGACGCGACGATTCGCACCCAGTTTGAAGTCGCTCCCACCAGCGTCATCCGCGGTCGCGCCGCCTTCGACGATTACTTTGGCAACGCTTTCTTTAGCGAAGCCGCGCAGCGTTTCGATGTCGTGCGCATGCAGCAACTGCCCAGGGATGCCGGCTACCTCGGCATCAGCGGCAATACGGCTCTGCGGCTCAATGGTCGCGTGCTGAGCGATCACACCACGAAAGGACGCGGAGCCACCATCGACATCAGCAGCCTGGCGGACATGTATGTCATCGGCGGCACCGGCACGGCACCGGTCGGGGCCGCGGTAGTGCTTGATTCGACAATCCTGAACTCCTGGGGCGCGGATAGCCTGTTCATTGGCGGCACCCGTCGGCGGACCGCGGATGGGACGGTGGTGACTGTTCGCACCAACCAAATCGTGGTGAACAATCCCGGCGCAGCTCTGGCCGCGCCGGAAGTCATCCTCGCTTCAAAATCTGCTCTGACGATCGCTCCCGGATCGGCGGTCATTTCCCGCGGCGAACTTCTGGAGGACGCCGAGGATCTGCTGATTAGTGGAGATGGCACGCTGGTCCGCGTGAGCAGCAACATCAATGGCGATCTCATCCGCACCAATACGACCGCCTCGATCATGCCCCTGCTGACGGTCGGTGCGGGTGCCAGGCTCGCGGGAACCGGGGTGACGCTCGATTCCACGTATGGGACGAATCTCAGCCCGACCGCCGACATCGCGGCGTTTGCGCTGAACCTCGGCAGCGGTCAGATCAGTATCGACCTTCGGCCGGGCGGCGGTGCTCTGACAGGGTCCGTCGTCCCCCAGCATCTCGTCCTCGCCGACCAATTGCTGGCCGACGCCCAGAACGTGAATGCGCTGACGCTGCGCAGCTACGGCACGATCGATGTCTATGGCAATGGGACGTTTGGCAGCCCGACTTTGCGCACCCTGGCTTTCCTCGGCGGTGGCTTGCGCGGATACGACCAGGGAGCCGGCACCGCGCTCTTCCAAGTTGGCGAGGTCCTTTTCAGCAATCCCTCGAATGTGGCCGCCCTAGCCGCTCCGGCACTGCCGACCGGCACTCTGCAAATCGATTCCACGACCACCCGGTTTGGCACAAATTCCTTCTCCGTGGCGGGCTATCAGGATGTCGTGCTCAAGGCCAGCGGCGGCGTCCTCAGCGAAGGCATCGGCACCTTCACCACGCCCAGCAATCTGACCATTCGCACCCCGTTGATTACCGGTGCGGGTCGGTCAAATCGCTCGATCACCGCAGGAGGGGCGCTCCTTTTGGACGCCCTGCCCGGAGAGCCCAGTGTGACCGCGGGGCTCGGAGCCAGCTACAATTTCCGCGGGGCCAGTGTCGCTGCCAATACCCGAATCCTGCTGCCCAGCGGTCAGCTTTCCTTGCGTTCCACCGGCGCTGGCCAGGATGTCACCGTCGGCGGCCAATTGGACACCGCCGGAGTCGCCCAGGATTTCTACGATGTGACCCGCTACTCCCCCGGGGGAGACATTACCCTCACCTCCGATACCGGGGATGTGCTCCTGACCGCCGGCAGCCTGGTTTCGGTGGCTGCACCCGCGGGAGGTGGCGATGCCGGCACGGTGAAGATCACGGCCGCCGCCGGCGTTTTCGGCATCAATGGCGCCACCCTGCTCGGCAACGCGGCCGCCAGCCAGATTTCGGGCAGCTTCATCCTCGATGCCGGCAGCGTGCCAGCGTTCGACGACGTGAGCGCGGCTTTGAATGGCGGCGGATTCTTCGAGCAGAGAAATATCCGCGTGCGGACGGGAGACATCGCGATCAACAACGCGGGAGGCTTGGCCAATGTGGCGCGCAACTTCTCGGTCTCCGCCGACACCGGAAATCTCCTCGTGAATGGGACCATCGACGCCTCGGGCACGACCGGCGGGAAGATCGTTCTGGCCACCGGACGCAACCTGACCCTCGCCACAGGCTCGATCCTCACGGTGCATGCCAGAGAATTTAGCAGTGCCGGCAAAGGGGGCGAAATCCGTCTGGAAGCCGGGGCGGCGGTGAACGGAGTGGCCAGCCCCACGGCCACCCTCGACCTGCAGGCTGGCTCCACCATCGACCTGGGCGTGGACGCGTTTGTCGCCGGGGACTTCACGACGCCGGGCTCAAGCGCATTTTTCGGGCAGTTCAGCGGTACCCTGCATCTGCGGGCGCCGCGCAATGGCAACGACGTCCAAGTCAATAAACTGCTCGGCAACATCACCGGCGCCTCCTCCGTGATGGTCGAAGGCTACCGGCTTTACGATCAGGCGAGCGGGCTGCTGAACAATGCCCTGCGCGACCAGATCAACACGGACGCGACCAACTACATGAACGCGGGCTACGCCGCGATGTTCACCAAGCTCGCTACGGGGACCCCCAACGACGCCGGCCTCAGTTCCGTCATCGTCATCGCGCCGGGCGCGGAAGTCTTCCGGAATGGGGGCGATCTGACGCTCGGCACCGCCGTATCCGGGTTGAATACGGAGGACTGGAATCTCGCCAACTTCCGCTACGGACCGAAGCTGGCTCCGGGCATCCTGACCTTGCGCACCACCGGCGATCTCGTTTTCAACAATACCCTGAGCGACGGGTTCACCGCCGTCGCCGCCAATGCCGCCAGTGGCAATTCGACGATGTGGCTGGCGCAGTTGGCCAATGTCGTCACGGCCAATGGGCTGCCCGTCAATACGCAATCCTGGTCCTACCGTCTGGTGGCCGGTGCGGACCTCTCCGCAGCCGATTTCCGGGCGGTGCGGCCGACGGAGACACTGGCCGCGGGCAAGGGATCAATCCTCGTCGGGGAGTTTTACCCCGAGATTCCCAACTCGGCCAATTCCGGCGCCACCCCGGGCACGGGCAGTGCCGGCATCACCGCCAATACCATCCGCATTACCACCGGCGCGGCCAATCGGACCCGTTACGAAGTCATCCGAACCGGCACTGGGGACATCGACATCGCCGCCGGGCGCGACGTGCAGTTGCGCAATCAGTTTGCCACCATCTACACGGCCGGCGTCCGCCTCCCGACTCCCACCACGATTTTCGCCGCGGGTGACTTTGTCCGCCCCATTGTCGAACGCACGGGCGGAACCCATCCCAACCAAGGTTTTCTCGGCGCCCCACAGCAGGTTTATACGACACAATGGTCGCTGGCTGGTGGTGATGTCACCATTTCCGCCGGTGCGGATATCGGACGATTCACGCTTTACGGCGGCCAGTTGCGACCGGACACCTCGCGGCAGTTGCCGACCAATTGGCTCTACCGCCGAGGCTTCGTCGATCCAGCCACCGGGTTGTTTACCCAGGGCGGCGTCGGCGTTTCCGGCTCCAACGGCGGAGTCAACGTCAGCGATGCCGCGGCCTCGACCACTTGGTGGATCGATTTCAGCAACTTCTTCCAAGGCATCGGCGCGCTGGGTGGTGGCGACATCGCGCTTCGCGCCGGGTCCGACGTGATCAATGCCGACGCCGTCATTCCGACCAACGCTCGCATGCCGGGTCGCGATCTCGGCGTAAATATCGCTCCCGACGCCAGCAAACTCCACGAACTCGGGGGCGGCAACCTGACCATCCGCGCGGGTGACAACATCGATGGCGGCATCTACTACGTCGAGCGCGGCCAGGGGCGGTTGTTTGCCGGCGGCAGTATTACCACCAACTCTGCCCGGTCGCCCTCCGTTGGTATTCTCGGCACTTCCGGCCTAAACCCCGCGATCATCGAAAGCGCCACACCAGCGATCTACAATCCGGCGACGTGGCTGCCCACGACCCTGTTTGTCGGGAAGTCCAACTTCGACGTCAGCGCGCGGGGCGATGTGCTCCTCGGGCCGGTCACGAATGCATTTCTGCTGCCTCAGAGCATCAACAACAAGTTCTGGTACAAAACCTACTTCAATACCTTCTCGTCGGAGGCGGGGGCGACGGTTTCCTCATTTGGCGGCAGCGTCACGCATCGCTTGGCGGCGACGCTCCCCGGCGAATCGTCGCCCCGCCCCATTCTCGAGGCTTGGTTGCTCAACCAGAATCTTTTCACGGACATCACCAGCCGGGCTTCGTTTTTCCAGCCCTGGATTCGTCTTGCAGAAACGGATATCAGCAATTTCAGCACCCAGCTTACAGTGGCCGCACCCAACCTGAGGAGTACGGCGTTTGCGGGGGACATCAATGTCGTCGGCTCGCTGAACTTGTTTCCTTCCCCCACGGGCACCATCGAACTCGCGGCCTCGGGATCTCTGGTCGGGTTGCAACCATCGGGTCGGTCGATCGTGAACGACCGGGCGGTTACCGTCTGGACCAGTGCGACGATCAATCTTTCCGATGCCAATCCGGCCGCCGCTCCCAGTATCGCCACGCCGCTGGCTTACGCGACTCTAGCCGGACGGACCTTGACGGTCCTGCGAGAAAGCAGCATCGATCCCTTTGGCGCGGTCGATCTGCTCTATACGGAAACGGGCGCATTTACCGGGCAGGCCGCGAGCATCGTCATCAAACAATCGCTCCACGGGCGCAGCCTCCTGCATGCCAATGATCCCAACCCCGTTCGCATCTATGCGGGAGGTGGCGACGTCAGCGGGCTGACCCTCTTTGCCCCAAAGGCTACGCAGGTGCTGGCGGCCAACGACATCACCGACATCACCTTCTACATTCAAAATACGCAACCAGAGGACATCTCGATCGTCTCGGCTGGGCGCGACATCACGCCGAACAATCCCAACGCCCCGCTTCGCTCGCTGGCCAACGACACGGCCCGCGGCAACTTTGTGGGCGATCCCCTGCGGGGCACCGTGACGGGCGTCACGACCAATGCCCTGCCGGGCGACATCCAGATCAACGGCCCCGGAGTTCTCGAGGTTCTGGCCGGACGCAATGTGGACCTCGGCACGGACGCCAACCTGAACGATGGCACGGGCGTTGGCATTACCAGCATCGGCAATGCCCGCAATCCCAATCTTCCCTTCGAGGGTGCCGATCTCATCGTGATGGCGGGGGTCTCGGGCGATGGTGATGGCGGGCGCGGACCAGCCATTGGCTTGAGCAAAAGCTCTCTGGATTTCTCATCCCTGCTCAAGGACTCCACTACGGGAGCCGACATCGATTCCGAGTACCTGAAAAAGTTGGGCACCAATATCGACCTCGACGAACTCTCCGAGGAACAACAGGCGGTTGTCGCTCTGGAGCTATTCTTCCAGCAGTTGCGCGACACCGGCCGCAATTTCCCCACTACCGGTTCCTACACGGGCGGCCTGTCGGCCGTCGGCACCGTTTTCGGCACTGGGAGCGCCAGCGGCGAGATTTTCACTCGCGCTCGCGATATCCGGACCAGCGCGGGTGGCGCCATTGCACTCGCAGCCTCGGGTGGGGGCGTCACCATGGCATCTGACATCTTCGGCAATCCGCTGACCCCACCGGGCATCGTCACCGAATTCGGGGGCTCGATTTCCATCTTTACGGACAAGAGCGTCGATATCGGGCAGGCCCGCATCTTTACGCTCCGCGGGGGTGACATCATCATCTGGTCCACCTCGGGCGATATCGCCGCGGGCACTGCGCCCAAGACGGTCGTCACGGCGCCGCCGACCCGCGTGATCATCGACGCGACGAGCGCAGATGTGAAAACCGACCTGGGTGGCTTGGCGACCGGTGGGGGCATCGGCGTGCTGGCCTCCGTAGCGGGCGTGCAGCCTGGCGACGTCGATCTCATCGCACCCTCTGGCGTGGTCGATGCCGGAGATGCGGGTATTCGCTCGACCGGCAACCTGAACATCGCCGCCAACGCCGTCCTCAACGCTTCCAACATTCAGGTCGGCGGCACCTCCTCCGGCGTACCGAGCGCACCGCCGGTCGCTGCCCCAAATCTCGGCGCCCTCGGGGCGGCCAATGCGGCGCAGGGAGCCCAGGCTTCCACGGCCAACGAGGTCGCCCAGCAGCAGCAGGCCCCACCCACCGAAGAATTGCCGTCGATCATCACGGTCGAGGTTCTCGGTTACGGAGGCAGCGAGGAATAGCTCGATTTCCGTTCATCACCCATCGATCCCGGCCTCTACTTCCCTATGAAAATCCACCGTATCATCCCGATCGTGACCCTGGGTTCTCTCCTGCTCGCCTGGCAGCCCTCCGCCGCCCGGGCGCAAAACACGATCGAGCAACTGACCGCTGCAGCGCAAAAAGGAAACCCGGAGGCCCAATACCGACTCGGGCAGGCCTTTGTGCGCGGCGTCGGCGTGAAGAAAGACCTCCGCCAAGCCCATGACTTGATCAAACAAGCCGCGGATCAAGGCCACGCCGACGCGATTGGCGGGCTCGGTTATTTTTACGCCACCGGCTTGGTGGTGAAAAAGGACCTATCGGCCGCGGCAGAGTGGTTTCGCCAGGGGGCCGAGAAGGGTGGCCCGCGATCGCAGCTCAACTACGGGCAGGCCCTGCTCAATGGACGAGGCGTGCCGGAGAATGACCCCGAGGGCATGAAGTGGATCGAAAAGGCGCTCGCGCAAGAGCTCCCCGAAGCCCATTTCGCTATTGGTGAGTTTTGTTACCACGGCACCCACGGCTATCGGCAGGACTACCAGAAAGCACGTGAATCCCTTGAGAAAGCTGTCGAAGCCGACCATGCGGCGGCCGAAAACATGCTCGGGGTCATCTATCAGGAAGGGTTGGGAGTCTCCCCCGACCTCGTTAAAGCCGAGTTGTGGTTTCGCAAGTCCGCGGAGCAGGGCTACCCGCGCGGCATGAGCAATCTCGGGCAGTTGCTCGGGCCGGATGGCCCCGATGCAACCAAACACGTCGAGGCCCTGAAGTGGCTCCTCCTGGCGCACCGGGCCAACGAACCCGCCGCGCGCAACGTTCTCAACGAAATCCTCCGCACCCGCCCCCCGGCGGTCGTCAAGGAAGCGCAGGAGCAGGTGGCGAAATTCCAACCCCGCCCTTCCGTTGAAAAAAGCCTCAAAATCGATGTCACCCGGGATGGAAAATAGGCTTCGCCGCCCCTCGGGCAAGCTGGTCTGAACACCACTCGAGGATCTCGGCGAAAAGGAAGCCGGGTGCGGTCCATGAGCAAGCATCCGGCGGGGATTCGGACACCCGCTTCAGCACTATCGCCACCGCCGCAAAACTCGGATCGCCCACGCGACCATGAATATCCGACAGACATTTGAGCAAGCTCTGGAGCACCGAAAAGCCGGCCAAAGCGCCGAGGCCGAGTTGCTCTGCCGGCAGACCATCGAAGCGCTGACGATCGACCCGACTCTTCTCGAAGAATTTGGGACGCTGGCCATGGAGATGGGCTGGAGCGAAGCGGCGGCATCCCTCTTCGGACGCGCCGCCGAGATCGCCCCGGAACCCGCTCCCTCTTTTTCGAGCCTTGGGCGTGCCCTCACCAATCTCGGCCGGCTGGAGGAAGCGGTGGCCGCATGCCGCCACGCGATCCACCTCGCACCGAACCTTGCCGAGGCGCACCACCATCTTGGCGTTGCGCTGGGGACGCAGGGGCAACTCGACGAGGCGGTCGCCGCGCTCCAGCAGGCGATCCGCTTGCGACCGGCCTATGCGGAGGCCCACAACAACCTCGGGATTGCGTTCCGGACGCAAGGCCGGCTGGAGGAAGCGGTCTTGGCGTATCGGCGGGCCGCGCAGGTCCGGCCGGAGAACGTGGAAGCGCTCAACGACATGGGCAACGTGCTGGAAAAATTGGGTCGCCTCGACGAGGCCATCGGCACTTTTCGCAAAGCGATTCAGATCAAGCCCGATGATGCGGACCTTTACAACAACCTCGGGATCGCTCTAGGCAACAAGGGCCAGATGAATGGAGCGATCGAGGCCTACCGCCGAGCCACCCAACTCAATCCGTCTCACGTCGATGCTTACAATAATCTGGGCAACGCGCTCGGACGGTTGGGAAATCTCGATGAAGCCCAAGCCGCCTGCCACCAGGCTCTCGAAGTCAATCCGCAGGATGCCCTGGCAAAATTCAACAGCGGTAAGCTGCACCTGCTCGCCGGTGAACTCGAGCGCGGCTGGCCGCTCTGCGAGGAACGGTGGAACATCTCCGACTTCGCCTCTTCCCGGCGCGACTTCCCGCAGCCGAGATGGGACGGGGCTGCGCTGCAAGGCCGGACGCTGCTCATTCACGAGGAGCAGGGCTTTGGCGATTGCATCCAGTTCATTCGTTACGCACCGCTCGTGGCAGCATGCGGCGGTACGGTGATCGTCGAGTGCCCGCGCCCGCTGTTGGAGGTTTTCGCCACAGTGAAGGGGATCGACCAGCTCGTGGTCTCCGGCGATCCGCTACCACCCTTCGACGTGCATCTCCCGCTGATGAGCCTCCCGCTGGTTTTTGAGACCACGATCGAGACCATCCCTCAAAATACGCCCTACCTCACCGCCGATCCTGCGCGCTGCCTTTCCTGGCGTGACTGGTTCGACAACGTCCCCTCCCGACTGAAAGTAGGCCTCACGTGGGCGGGCAGGACGGATACCTTCCAGCGAAGCCTCAGGGCCATCCACCTGCGGCAGTTGCTCCCGCTTTTCCGCGTGCCGGGAGTGGATTTTGTGAGCGTGCAGTTGGGCAACGTGACCGAGCAGATCGCCCAATTGCCGGGTCGGCAGCCCATCCGACATCCCCTCGGTCTCATTGCCGATTTTGCCGATACCGCCGCCCTGATCTCGCAGCTCGATCTGGTGATTTCCATCGATACCGCAGTGGCCCACCTTGCCGGGGCGCTCGGCAAACCGGTCTGGGTGCTCCTCCCATTCGCCGCCGACTGGCGCTGGCTTTTGGACCGCGACGACAGCCCTTGGTATCCGACCATGCGACTCTTCCGGCAAACCCGGCTGACCCAGTGGGATCCCGTCGTCGCCGAGGTGCGCCGGGCACTCCAGGCCCTGGCCGACGGGCAAAGCTAAAACCACATCCGACGATGACCATTCACGAAGCATTTGCGCTGGTTCTGGAGCGTCGCCAGTCCGGCCAGACGGCGGAGGCGGAGGAGATGCTTCGCCAGATCGTCGCAGCGGATGTGAGCGCCACCGAGGTCTGGCATCAGCTCGGCGTCACCGCGCATGAAGCGGGCTGGAGCGAGGCGGCGGTGGAGTTCTTTGGCCGGGCCGTGGCCATCTCGCCAAAATCGGCGGTCCTCCTTTCCAACCTCGGCCATATGCTCACCACGGTCGGTCGGCTGCCCGAGGGCCTGGCTGCCTGCCAGCAGGCCATCAAGCTCGATCCCGGCTACGCGGAGGCGCACAACAATCTCGGCATCGCGCTCGGCCGGATCGAGAAGCACGCACAGGCCGTGGAGGCGTTTCGCAAAGCGGCAGCGCTGAAGGAAGACTATGCCAACGCCTACAGCAACATGGGCAACTCGCTGGCGCTGCTCGGCCAACTGGAGGGAGCCATCGGCGCCTACCGGAGGGCGATCGAACTCAAGCCCGATTACGCCAACGCCTCATTCAACCTCGGCGTCGCGCTCGGGAAGTTCGGGCGCTACGAAGAAGCCCGGGCCGCGTGCCGCCGCGCGTCGGAACTCGACCCCGCACACACGCTGGCCGTTTTCTCCCGCGCGCTTTCTCACCTCGTGGAAGGCCAGCTCGAGGAGGGCTGGCCACTTTATGAAATCCGCTGGGAGACTCCGGAGTTCACCTCACCGCGCCGCCATTTTCCCCAGCCGATGTGGGACGGCAGCGCGCTGAACGGAAGGACGCTCCTGATTCACGCCGAACAGGGTTTCGGCGATGCGATCCAATTCATTCGCTACGCGCCGCTCGTGCCGAAGTACGGAGGCCGGGTGCTCGTGGAATGCCCCGCGGCGCTGCTCGGGATCATGGCCACCGTGCCGGGGATCGACGGACTCGTCGCGCAAGGCGGGCCCTTGCCGGACTTCGATGTGCATGTGCCGATGCTGAGCCTGCCGCTGGTTTTTCGGACGACGATCGAGACCATCCCGCAGAATGTGCCCTACGTTTCGGCCGATGCCGTGCGCGGACTCTTTTGGAGCGAGTGGCTGGCCGGGAACGGTTCCGCGCTGAAGGTGGGCCTCGTCTGGGCGGGGCGGCCGACCCACACAGGTGATCACCTGCGCTCGATGCTGCTGCGGCAGTTTCTCCCGCTCTTCCGGGTTCCGGAGATCGACTTCGTCAGCCTGCAGTTCGACCGCGGGATCGAACAAATCGCCCAGTTGCCGGGCCGGCAGCCCATCCGACATCCGCTCGGTCTCGTTTCCGATTTTTCCGACACCGCCGCCCTGATCTCGCAACTCGACCTGGTAATCGCCGTGGATACCGCCGTCGCCCATCTCGCTGGCGCGCTTGGCAAACCGGTCTGGGTGCTCCTGCCCTTTGCCCCGGACTGGCGGTGGCTGCTCGATCGCGAGGATAGCCCTTGGTATCCCACGATGCGCCTCTTCCGCCAGCAGCGGGTGGGGCAATGGGATTCAGTGATCACCGAGGTCCGCCACGAACTGGAGGCTTGGACTCACGGGTAGATCCCGCGGCCATGGTCATGACCATCCAACAAGCCTTTCAGCAGGCGCGCAACGCCCCCAAGGAGCAAAGCCAGCCGGAGGAAGCGATCACCGCCTATCACCAGGCCATCGCACTCGATTCCGATCTTGCCGAGGTCCACTGCAACCTCGGCAACGCCCTCAAAGACCAAGGCCGGCTGGAGGCAGCCACCGAAGCCTACCGGCAGGCCATCGCGCTCGCCCCGGACCTGGCCGATGCTCACCTTAACCTCGGCATGGCGCTGCTCGTGCAGGGAAATTTCCACTCAGGCTGGGCGGAGTATGAGTGGCGATGGAGATGTAAGGACTTCCCCTCGCCCAAACGGGACTTCAAGCAGCCACAGTGGGACGGAGGACCGCTGGAGGGGCGCACCCTCCTGCTTCATGCCGAACAAGGCGCGGGCGATGCGTTGCAATTCCTCCGCTACCTCCCGCTGGTGGCCCAGCGTGGCGGCCGAATCATCATCGAGTGCCACGAGACCCTGGCGGGTTTGCTGAAAGGCCAGCGTATGGACCACAGCGTCGTTGCCATGAGCGAGCTGGGGCCGACCTTTGACCTGCACTGTCCCCTGCTGACTCTGCCACACGTATTCGCTACAGACCTGGCCAGCATTCCTCAGGACGTTCCGTATCTGCAGGCCGATGCCGCCGCCGCCAAGGTGTGGAACGGGCGTCTGGCGGAACATCCCGATTCAGTCCAGGTGGGCCTTGTTTGGGCAGGCAACCCCAAACACAAAAACGACCGCAATCGCTCCGTGAAACTGGCCAGCCTCGCTCCGCTGGCCGATATTCCCGGCGTGTCTTTCATCAGCCTGCAAAAAGGTGCGGCGGCCACCGAAGCCATGTCCCCACCGCCCGGGATGAAACTGAGCGATTGGACCGGCGAGTTGGAAGACTTCGCCCACACCGCAGCACTCATCGCCGCCCTCGATCTGGTGATCACGGTGGATACCTCCGTAGCGCATCTGGCCGGCGCGCTGGGCAAGCCGGTCTGGGTGTTCCTACCCTTCGCCCCCGACTGGCGCTGGCTGCTCGGCCGCTCCGACAGCCCGTGGTATCCCACGATGCGCCTTTTTCGCCAGCCGCGCCCAGCGCGATGGGATCCCGTCATCACCGAGGTCCGCTACGCGCTGGAGACGTTCGCCGCCGCCCGGATTTTTTCCCAACCCACATCATCATGACCGTCCAGGACGCATTTGAACTCGCACTCCAACACCACAAATCCGGGCGGCTGGCGGAGGCGGAAAAACTTTATTGGAACATCCTGGAGGCGCAGCCCGATTACGCCGAGGCTCTCCACATGCTCGGGCTTGTGGCCCACCAAAACCACCACCACGTGGCGGCGGCAGAGATCATGCAAAAAGGGATCGCGCTGACCCCGGAAGATCCGGGGGCCCACGCCAATCTCAGCGACGTGCTGCGCTGCCTCGGCCGCTTCGACGAGGCCGTCGCGGCGGGCCAGCGGGCGATCGAACTCCGCCCGGATTTCGCCAATGCCCACAACAATCTCGGCAATGTGTTCAAGGACGTGGGACGGGTGGACGAAGCCATCGCCGCCTATCGCAGAACTCTCGAATTGATCCCAGACGATCCCGAGGCCCGTTGGAATTTGTCCCTACTGCTCCTGCTCCATGGCGACCTGGAGCGCGGCTGGCCCTTGTATGAAGCGCGCTGGGAAACGGAAGCGCGGAGGCCGTTCCGGCGGGACTTTGCCCAGCCGATGTGGGATGGTCGCGCTCTGGAAGGCCGGACGCTCTTGATCCACGCAGAGCAGGGACTCGGAGACTCGCTCCAGTTCATCCGTTACGCCCGCCAGGCCGCCGCGGCCGGCGGTCTGGTGATTGTCGAATGCCAGCGTTCTCTCGCGCGACTTTTTGCGGACGTGGAAGGCGTCAGCAAAGTGGTGGCCTCTGGCGATCCGCTCCCGTCCTTCGACCTGCACGTGCCGATGCTCAGCCTGCCCCTCGTTTTTCGGACTACGCTGGAAACGATCCCAGGACATGCTCCCTACCTCGCGGTTTCGCCGGGGCACGGCGAAGCTTGGCGCCAATGGCTCGGCGGGGACGGCCCGCACCTCAAGGTCGGGCTGGTCTGGGCCGGAAGAGCCACCACTTTCCAGCAAAACATGCGCGCCCTCCGACTGGAGCAATTGTTCCCCCTCCTTGAGATGCCGGGAGTAGAGTTCGTCAGCCTGCAGGTGGACAAAAGAGGCGGGGAACTCCTCGAAAATCCCATTTCTTCCAGCATCCGTGATCCCCGCCCGCGGATCGCGGACTTCGCCGATACGGCGGCTCTGATCTCGCAGCTCGACTTGGTGATTTCCATCGACACTGCCGTGGCTCACCTCGCAGGCGCGCTCGGAAAACCGACCTGGGTGCTGCTGCCCTTTGCCGCCGACTGGCGCTGGCTGCTCGGTCGTTCGGAGAGCCCGTGGTATCCCGCGACACGCCTCTTCCGCCAGCCGCGGCTCATGGAATGGGAGCCCGTGATCGCCGGGGTGCGCGAGGAATTGCAGTCCCTCATCCAGGCCAGAGCCTGAAAGCCCGGCCCACGATGAACACCCAGCAAGCATTTCAACGCGCGCTCGAGCACCACCAAAGCGGGCGGTTGCAGGAGGCGGAGACGATCTACCGCCAGATCCTGGCAGCGGAACCCCAACATGCCGAAGCGCTGCACTATCTGGGGATCATCGCCCATCAGGTGGGCCGGAATGACGTGGCCGTGGAGCTGATTCGGCAGGCGATTGCCTTCCATCCGACCGCGCCCGCCTTGCACTGCAATCTGGGGCTGGCCCTGGAGAAGTTGCATCGCTTTGACGAGGCGATCGCAGCCTATGGGCGGGCGATCGCTCTCGAGCCCGACTGCGCGGACAATCACTACAACCTCGGCAATGCGCTCAAGGATCGGGGGCAGCTCGATGACGCCGTGGCCGCCTATCGGCAGGCGCTGCAAATCAAGCCGGACCACGCCATGTCCCACAACAATCTGGGCCACACGCTGCGGGCTCGGGGCGACTTCCCCGGAGCCATCGCGGCATGCCGCCGCGCGCTCCAAATCCGGCCGGACTATGCCGAGGCGCACGGCAATCTGGGGAATGCGTTGCGCGACGCCGGCCAACTCGACGAGGCCATCGGCGCCCTGCGTCGGGCCGCGGAACTCCACCCGGCCCTCGCCCTCGCGCACTACAATCTCGGCAACGCGCTCCAGGAACACGGACGCTGGGACGAGGCCGTCGTTGCTTATCAGCGGGCCATCGAACTCGCCCCCGACGCCGCGATGGCCCACAACAATCTGGGCACCGTGCTCAAGGACCGGGGGGATCTCCCGGAGGCCATGGCCGCTTTTCAGCGGGCGATTCTCCTCCAGCCTGATTATGCGATGGCGCATTACAATCTGGGCAATGCACTCCGCGAGCAGGGCCTCATCGATGAAGCGATCGCCGCATTTTCCCGGGCGATCGAGCTCAAACCGGACTACGCGCGGGCGCACAGCAATCTGGCCGGGGCCTGCAAGGATCAGGGCCGGCTCGATGAAGCGATCACGGCCTATCGCCGAGCCTTGGCGATTGAGCCGGACGCTGCCGGGGTGCATAGCGATCTTGTTTATACGCTGCATTTTCATCCCGACCACGACGACCGGACGCTCGCTGAGGAGCAGCAATGCTGGAACCGTCAGTTCGCCGAGCCGCTCCGGCAGTTCATCCTCCCGCACGGCAATGATCGCGACCCGGAACGCCGCTTGCGCATCGGCTACGTGTCACCGGATTTTCGGAATCAGGCCGAGGCGTTTTTTGTGTTGCCGCTGCTTGAGTCGCACGATCACGGGCAGTTTGAAATTCACTGTTACTCGAGCGTGGTGCGGCCCGACTTTTTGACCGAACGGCATCGCCGAGCGGTGGACGTCTGGCACGACGTGCCTGGCCGATCGGATTCCGAACTCGCCGTGCAGATCCGGGCGGACGGGATCGACATCCTCGTGGACCTGACCATGCACATGGCTGGCAACCGGCTCCCCATATTCGCCCGTAAACCCGCGCCGCTGCAGGTGACCTGGCTCGCCTACCCGGGTTCCACCGGACTTGCGGCCATGGATTACCGCCTCACGGATTCCCATATCGATCCGCCTTCGGTCGAGACGCCCGATTACTCCGAGGAATCCGTGCGCCTGCCGGACTGCTGGGTCTGCTACGATCCGCTCACGGAAGAACCTCCGTGCCACCCGCTCCCGGCGGCGACCACGGGTCGCATCACGTTTGGCAGCCTGAACAATTTCTGCAAAGTGAACGAAGCCGTGCTGGCATTGTGGGGGGGCGTCTTGGGAGCGGTTGCGGGCTCGCGCCTCATCCTGCTGGCTCCAGAGGGCAGTCCACGCCAGCGCATCCTGGATCACCTGAGTCGGCATGGAGTGGAGGCGGGCCGCATTGAATTTGTCGGGCAGATGTCGCGCCACGATTACCTCAGCCTCTACCACCGGATCGACATCGCCCTCGATACGCTCCCGTACAACGGCATCACGACGACTTGCGATGCCTTGTGGATGGGCGTGCCGGTGGTCAGCCTGGCCGGCCGATCGGCCACGGGCAGAGTAGGACGGGGGCTCCTCGCCACGGTCGGTCTTCCCGAGCTGGCTACAGACCGGCCGGAGGACTTCATCGCCGCTGCCCGCGATCTCTCCAGTGACTTGCCCCGCCTCGCCGACCGGCGCGCGGCGCTGCGCGCTCGCGTGACCGCCTCCCCACTCATGGACGGCCCGCGCTTTGCCCGGCATGTGGAGGCTGCCTATCGGCAAATGTGGCGCGTGTGGTGCGACGAACCTGCGATCCAAACCACTACAATGTCCCTTTCCGCAACGCTGGCTCAAGCCCAGCGCCACCACCACTCCGGCCGCCTGGCCGAAGCAGAATCCGCCTACCGCCAGATTCTGGCCACCGAGCCGCATCACGCGGAAGCCCTGCATCAGTTGGGCCTGCTCGCCCACCAAACCGGGCACCACCAGGCAGCCGCGGACCTTCTCGGACAGGCCGCCGCGTTAGCTCCGGAAAATTCGGTCTATCAGTCCAACCTCGCCACTGTGCTCTTCGGAAGCGGGCGGATCGACGAGGCGATCACGGCCTACCGCAGGACCGTCCAGATCGAGCCGGATTACGCCGGCGCGCACAATAGCCTCGGGCATGCCCTGACTTTGCAAGGCCAGTTTGAGGAGGCCGTGGCCGCTTGCCGTCGGGCTTTGGAACTCCAGCCGGACTACGCCATGGCCCACAACAATCTGGCCAACGCTCTCATGGAGCTGGATCGGAGGGACGAAGCCATCGCCGCCTATCGCCAGGCGATCCATTACCAACCAGACTACGCGGAAGCCCTGCATAATTTGGCGATTGCCCTGAAAGAACAGGACGAACTCGAAGAGGTCATGGCCCTGTGTCAACGCGCCATCCAAGCCCAGCCGGATTTCGCCGGACCCTATCAAACTCTGGGCGACACGCTCATGGACCGCCGCCGGGTGGAAGAGGCGGTCGCCATTTATCGTCGGGCGACACAGATCAGCGACTCGCCCGAGCTCCAGAGCAATCTCGGGCTGGCGCTGTGTGAGCAAGGCCACCTCGAGGAGTCGCTCGGGGCCTATCGGCGGGCCTTGGAACTCAATCCGCAGTTTGCGCAGGCGCACTGCAATTCCGGCAACACCCTGGAGAAATTGGGTCGCCCGGACGAAGCCATCGCCGCCTGCCGCCGGGCCATCGAGATCCAGCCCACCTACGCGATGGCCTACAACAACCTCGGCAACTTTCTGACCTATCAGGGTCGCCTGGACGAGGCTCTGGCCGCCTTCCAACGAGCCCTCGAGTTCTTTCCCGGCTTCCCCATGGCCCGGTGGAATCGCTCGCTCCTGCATCTGCGCACCGGCGATTTCGCGCAGGGCTGGGCGGGTTACGAAGCGCGCTGGGAAACGCCCGGCTTTACCTCGCCCAAGCGCAATTTCCCCCAGCCGATGTGGGACGGCGGCTCCCTCGCAGGCCAGCGCATCCTCCTCCACGCCGAGCAGGGTTTTGGCGATTCGATTCAATTCATCCGCTACGCCTCCCTCGTCGCGGCCCTCGGCGGCACCGTGCTCGTCGAGTGTCCGCCACCGCTGGCCGGGCTTTTCGGCATCGTCCGCGGCGTTGCCCAGGTGATTTCCGAAGGCGCGCCATTACCTCCGTTCGATTGCCATGCGCCGATGCTCAGCCTGCCCCTGCTCTGCCAGACCACGCTCCAGACCGTGCCTGCCGCGATTCCTTACCTCACTCCCGATCCCCAGCGCTGCCTCGAATGGCGCGATCGTCTCGGGCGTGAGGGCTCCCGCTTGAAAGTCGGCATCGCCTGGTCGGGCAATCCCAAGTATTTCCGCGATCGGCTGCGCTCCATCGCCTTGAGCGAGTTGCTCCCACTGCTGAGTGTGGAAGGCGTCGATTTCATCAGTCTGCAAAAGGACGGCGGCTCCGAGCAGATCCGCCAGGCGCCGGCCGCCTCCGGCATCATCGATCACACCGCGCTCCTCCTCGATTTCAGCGAGACCGCTGCGCTCCTTGCGCAGCTCGATCTGGTGATTTCCGTGGATACAGCCGTCGCGCATCTGGCCGGCGCCCTTGGCCGTCCGGTCTGGACGCTCCTGCCCTACGCACCCGACTGGCGCTGGATGTTGGAGCGCAGCGACAGCCCCTGGTATCCCACCATGCGTCTCTTCCGGCAGGAGCGGATCCAGGAATGGGCCCCGGTGATCGGCGAAGTGCGCGCTCAGCTCCAGTCGCTCGCCACCTCTGCTGCCTGACCCCTCCCGGCCCGCCGGGCTGCACCTACGGTCCCGCGACCGCTTCCCGACCCGTCGCGACACCCGCGCGATTGGCGGCGGCATCGCCAAAAAACTTCCGATACTCCCAGTCGGCCCGCGCCTTCGCGTCACGCCACGCCTGGTCCACTCCGCCTTGGCCGGCCCTTTCCGGGTTGGTCACGGCGGCGGCCACTTCCGCCGAGAATTGTTCCCCGATCCGCTGCTGCAAGGCTCCCTTGGCTCCGCCCGTCGTCGCGGCGCTCGTCGTCCAGGCGATCGGGTCGTGCAAGCCCGGCCCCACTTCCAGCACGAGTTCGCCGGGAGCGGCACCCGCGGTGGCGGGAGCCGATGGGTCGCGAGGCGTGTTCACTCCCGCCGCCGCCGCGGCGCTCGGAGAAGCCATACGAATCTGCGGCTCCACAGTCCCACTGCCAGAGGGCCCCGCCGGAAGCTGGCGACCCGCCATTACGACCGGGCGTGGCGCATAAGTGGAGGCCGACTCGCGCACTGGAGCGGCGGGTCGGGACAGCACCGCGAGATCCCGCGGGGAGCGCCGCCCCGTGTGGGAGGCGCCGCCCTCTTTCCGTGGGGATTCGGCCTGGGAGCCGTCCGTCTGAGCAGGTGCGTCGGCGGTGGCCGGGGCGCTCTCCGCTGGGGTTGGCGGAAGTGCGGGAGTGAGCATCCAGATGGCCCCAGCGACACAGGGCAGGATCAGGCAGGTGGCGAGCAGATAGCGGCGATTCGACATGACAGGAGTGGGTTTAGTGAGTTTTCGAGAAAAGGGAAGTGCGGGGGGAGCGGGAGCTGGCGGGGATGCCTCCCCGAAAAAAAGACTGGTGCCGGGCGGACCCGACACCAGTCTGATTTTTTGAACCTGTCGCCAGCTTAGCTGGCCTTCAGGCGCAGGCTTGAGCCGGGATTACGGAGCGATCGGCGCGCCGTCGTCCGGGCGGCTGACGTTCATCAGGCTGATCGGCACACCATTGAGGTAGGACGGAGCGAGGCTCGTCGGGATGCCGGTCCTGATCGCGGTGTCAACGGTGGTTTCGTCGGCCGAGAGCGTGCCGTTGTAGTAGAGCTGCTGGAAGCTCCAGCCGCTATACTGGCCTTCGGTGACCCCCGCGAGATCCGCAGCGCTCAGGGTCCCGCTGGTCTGGAGCGAGGTGCAGCCCACACCGTTGTAGGTGAGGATCTTGGCACCGTTCGTGGCCGCGGTCCGGGCGTCCGGGTTGGAGAGGAAGGTCATCAAGTGGATGTCCGTCGGGGCACCGATGAGATCGGTGACGCCATCTGCGTCGAACACGGTGACGCCGGTGGAAACCTTGCCCATGTCGGTGCGCAGCGAGCTGCCGCTGGCATAACCACCGTTGCCGTCCACATCCTGGCTCCAGACCGTCGAAGCATTGGCGGCGACGTAGCCGGGGGTTCCGAAACCGGGCACCTTGCGGATGGTGTTGATGTTCGTGCTGGTGCTGACCGTAGTGACGAATTGATTGACCAGACCAGTGATGCCGAGACCGGTCTCCGCCATGTAGGTCGTGCGGGTGCCAGAGCCATCGTTACGGCCGGTCGCATACACCGGGTTGGTATCAGCCGCATTGCCCGTGAACTGCGAGAGCAGAATCGAGCCGGTCTGGAACAGCGCCTTAAACTGTTGGGTCGTCACATTGGTCCAGGCTGCTGGGGCGCCTTCGTTGGCGATCATCGAGAAGACCACGACTCCCACGCGGGCATTGGACGGCGAGAGCGTTGGGGTGGAGATCGGCGTGGAGGACTGGCGCACGTCCGAGAAGGAGAACTTCGCCACCTGCTGGGCGGTGTCCCCGGTCTTGAGCGGGTTTTCCCCGACTACAGTCAGCGCCGAGTCCTGGATGAACTGCGGATTGAAGGCCGTGCCGCCGACGGCGACCGCACGAATGCCTTCCACCGAACCGTTCCACGAGCAGCGGATGGTGGTGGTGCCGGAGACGCCGGGGAAGCTGCCCTTGAAGGTGCAGCGGTCGGCGCCATTGAAGGAGCCAGCCGAGAGGTTGTGGGCGTAGCTGTAGTTGGCCCCGATGTCAAACTTAGCCTTGATGGCGTTCATGGCGGCGGCCCGGAAGGCCGTGGCGCCGGTGATGCGGATTTCGACGTCGGCGGCAAGGGCCGAGGTAGTGACGAGAGCAAGAGCGATGCTGTTGCAGAGGATGTTTTTAGCTTTCATTGATGTGTGGTTGGTAAGGGTGTGGGTATGGGTGTGGTGGGTGAGGATGTGAGGACGGTTTTCAAATCAGGCAACCGACTTGCGACGGCGGATGAGGCCACCGAGGAGCGCGCTGCCGGCGAGGAGCACGGCCGAGGAGGGCTCGGGCACGGCTTGGACGATGTAGGAGACATCGCCAGCGGAATCGATGACGAAGGTACCCTGGAACTGACCCTCGCGGATGGGGCCGACGTCTACGGTGCCGACGGGAGCGGTGGTGGCGAGGATGCGGTAGAGATCGACCGCAGCTTCCGCGTTCACACCGCCCAAGGTGCCGAAGGTGCCGGTGTCAAACTTGGTGACGACGCCACCGGGGAAGATACCGAAAGCCGTGCCTGGGTTGTTGCCGAGGAACGGGTTCTGATTGTCGATGGACGAGGTCGCCGTGCCCTCCACCAAGCGATCCGTCACCGCCACCGACTCCATGCGGAGGTTCTGGGCCAGGAAGCCGCCCGAGCCGACGGTCATGTCCGCGTTCGAGAGGATCGTATAACCGAGCGAAGAAGCGACACCCTCCGTGCCGACCGAGGTGCGGTTCTGCGAAACGTAGAGCGTGCGATTCGGATCGCCGTTCAGTTGCGCGGTCGTGGCGGTGGAAGTGCTGCGGACGCCGGCGATGCCCATGTAGAGGGTGCCCGAATCGAACCAATTGGCACCGAAACCGGTGGTCCCATTCGACAGTTCAGTGCCGAGGTTCTTGAAGGCGATGCTGTTCGAGGTCGCGTCCCGGAAGCTGAAGCCGGTGCCGAGGTTCAAGGCGACGGTATTGGTGCCGCCGAATTGGTAGAAATACAGGACGAGATCGCCCGCATCGTAGTTAGCGTTTTGCGCCTGCGCAGGGGAGGCGGACATCGCTGCGGCGACCGTCGCGGCAAGGATGAAGATTTTGGATTTGTTTTTCATGTGGAGATGTAGACTTCGGTTTTAGTGGATTGAGGGTGGAAGGGATTCCCCGACTCGTCTCGTGAAGCAGTTCACGCATTCCATGCGGCAACCGTATGACGCGTTTGTTACAATTACGTGCCAACGTCCGTCGGTGCCTTCATCCGCGTACCCACCAAACCGACCGCTCAGCGTCGGTACGAAGCAGCCCGCACCTCAGCGCGCCGTGGCGCAGGCGCCCGTCTTTTCCGCGCACCACTCGGCGATCCGTGCGGCGATGACATCGCGCACCGCCCGCACGCCTTTCAGCTTCTCCTCATGCGTCCCGGTGAATTGCGAAGGATCAGGGAAACTCCAGTGGATGCGGATGGCGTTGCCGGGGAAGATCGGGCAGCGCTCGGCGCTCGCCTCGTCGCAGACGGTGACTACGTAACCGTAACTCTTGCCCGAGGTAAAAAGATCCCACACCGACTTGGCCTGATTCTTCGAGAGGTCGAAGCCCTCCTCGGCCATGGCCTCGACGACGACGGGGTTCAAGTTCCCCGGCTCCAGCCCGGCGCTCTCCGCCTCGAATTGCCCGCCGCAGTAGCGATTGATAAAGGCCTCGGCCATCTGGCTGCGGGCGCTGTTGTGGATGCAGACAAACAGGATCTTCGTTTTCATGGGGTGCGTCGGAGTTTTCCCATCGGAAAAACAGAGCGCAAGCCACGAGCGGCGTGTCACCGAAATGTCACATCGGAGCCCTTCCCGCCCGCCCAAGCATCGAAGCACGGCTCCCCTTCTAGCCAGCGTACTGCTTGAGGATCTCGGCGATCACCTCGTCAGTGTTAGTCCCTTCGGCTTCGCCTTCGAAATTCAGGAGGATGCGGTGGCGTAGCGCGGCGGGAGCGGCTTGGTCGATGTCGGCGCGGGAGACGTGGTAGCGGTTGTCGAGAAGGGCGTGGATCTTTCCCGCGAGGATCAGCGCCTGGGCGCCGCGCGGACTGGCGCCGTAGCGCACGTATTTCTTCGCGAGCGGCGAAGCCTGCTTCTCACTCGGGTGGGTCGCGAGCACGAGGTTGATCGCGTGGGTTTGCACGTCTTTGGCGAGCGGCACCTGGCGGACGACCTCGCGCAACTCGACCACCTCCTGCGGGCTGGCCAGCACTTTGCGAATCTCCGGGTGCTCGCGCGCGGTCGTGCGGTCGAGGATCGTGTGCAAGTCGTCGGCGGTCGGGAAGGCGACCTTCAGCTTGAAGAAAAAGCGATCGAGCTGCGCCTCGGGCAGCGGATAGGTGCCTTCCATCTCCAGCGGGTTCTGCGTGGCGAGCACGAGGAAGGGCTGCTCCAGCCGGTGCTGCGTGCCGCCGACGGTGACGTGATGCTCCTGCATCGCTTCGAGCAAGGCGCTCTGCGTCTTCGGCGTGGCGCGGTTGATTTCGTCGGCGAGCACGATATTCGCGAAGACCGGGCCGGGCTGAAACTGGAACGACTTTTTCCCGTTCTCGTCCTCGGCGATCATGTTCGTGCCGACGATGTCCGCGGGCATGAGGTCGGGCGTGAATTGCACGCGGGAAAATTTCAGGTTCACCGCCTCGGCGAGCGTGCGGACGAGCATCGTTTTGCCGAGGCCGGGCACGCCTTCGAGGAGCACGTGGCCGCCGGCAAAGAAGGCTACGAGCACGCCTTCAACGACCGACTTCTGGCCGACCATCATCTTCATCATCTCGTCGCGGACGCGCGTGAAGCTGGCGCGGAATTGTTCGGTTTGTTTTTCGAGGTTCGGGCTATCGGTCATGGGGTGAAAGGGAACGGCGCACAAGGCACACGGGAATGTCGCGGATGGCGAGCGCGATCATTCCTTCGGGCGGATCGACTCGAAGTAGCGCTTGATGAAAAAGCGCGAGCCGAGCGGGATGTTTTCCTGCAGCACGGCCTCCTGCGCAGCGGGCGCCATCGCTTCGTAGAGATCCTTGTAGCCGCGGTTCGACTTCGAGGAGTCGCCCGCCGAAGTCAGCGACTGCTGCAGGCTCTGGCCTTCGCCCTGACGACCGGCGATCTGCTGCGCCTGCGCGTTTTCGCCGGGCTTCACGCGGTCTTTGCCAAAAGGCGTATCGGTCGTGCCGGTGTCGCGCTCGCTGCCGGGCTGACCGCTCGGCTGCTGCGGATCGCCGGGCGCGGGCACCGCGCCGGGATCACCTTTGCCAAAGGATTCCATCATCACGATCCCGGGCGTCTGCCCCGGTTGCGGCTGGCCACCGGGCTGCGGCTGACCTTCGCCAAATTTCATGTTCTGCAATGCCGAGAGGAGCTGCTGCATGGCCTGCGCGTTTTGGGAATCGGACGACTGCCCGGTCTTGCCCTGCGCCATCTGGCGGAGCATTTGCGCGAGCTGCTTCGCCGCTTCGCTCGACTGGCCGCTCTTGCCCGCGCCAGCCTTGCGCATTTGCTCGGCGAGCTTCTGCATCGCTTCGGAAAGTTGCTTCTGGTCGGCCAGCTTTTTCACCGCGTCCTCCAGCGCTTTCTTGATCTCCTCCGACGTCCGCTCGTCCTTATTTTCCTCAAGCTTCTGCAGCGCCTTTTCGAGGGCCGCTGCGGCTTTGGCCAGGTCGCCCGCCGACATTTCCGCCGCGGCTTCCTTGGTCGCTTCGTTTTCCGCGAGCGCCTTGGCCAGCGCCTTCATTTCCTCGGGCGTCACGCTCGGGGTGGACTTCTGCATCTCCTGCACGAGCTGCTCGAGCGCCGAGATTTCCCGCAGCGCGGATTTCTCCGCTTCCTCGGGATTCGTCGCGTTGGCCCGCAGTTCCTCGGCGCTGCGCTGCAATTGCTCGGCGAGCTTCTTGAGTTCGTCGCTCTTCGATTCCTCGCTCGTCTTTTCAGCCTGCCGCGCCAGCTCTTCGAGTTTGCGCGCGGTGTCTTCCACGGCCGCGCGGGCCGCGACGGTTTCCGTCTGTCGGGCGGCGAAAGACTCGCGCGCTTCCCACTGGAGCAGCGCCACGGCGACGATCGGCACGAGCAGATAGATCGCCTCGCGCGGCACGCGCACCGGGATGAGCTGGGCAAATTTCCCCGCGCCGACAAACCGCACGCACTCCTCCACCGCCATCGCCCGCATCGGGCCGTCGTCTTGCGTCTTGGAAAAATCGAGCGCGGTCAGAAAGCGGTCGCGCGTTTCCCCGAGCCGATCGACCAGCCCCGCGACCTCGGGCAAGCTGCGCCGCCGCGCGATCATGATGAGCAGCGCGAAGACCGCGGCGCCGATTCCGACGCCGGCTGCGACCTGCGGGTCCCACGGCATCCGGCCGAGCAGCCAGCGATTCACCGCGCCGAAAATCACCAGCACCGCGCCGGCGAGCAGGCCCATCTTGACCAGCGTCGTCAGCAAAAGCTGCGAGCTCAGGCGCCGGCGGGCGGCGCGCAGATTGCGCAAAACGACATCGATGGGCGGCGTCTTCAAATCGCGGGCATCGTAGCACCTCGACTGGAGCTGTGCAGCAGGGAGTTGCGAATTATTGCCGACTGGCCGCTGCCGTGGTCGCGGGCAGCAGGTCGAGCCGCGGTTCGCGGCGGCCCGGGCAGCGCGGGTGATTCCGGCAGCTCCAGTAGGCCGCGCCGCTCGCGCGGTGGTGGCGGATGACCATCGTGCCCTGGCAGATCGGGCACTCGGGATCAAAGATGCGCGCGTTCGCGGCGAATTCCTCCACCCAGTCGGTGATCCCGCAGAAATTCTCGCCTGGCCGCGCGATGGCCGCCGTGGATTCCTCGAGCGCGGCGCGGTCCATGAGGTCGATGCCTTTGCCCTCGGCGAACTCCCGCGCGTCGCGCGAAAAGCTACCCGCCGTCACGAAGATCCCGCGCGGCGCACCGTTGCTCGTCATCGTGCCGTAAAACTCGCGCACCTCGCGCTCGGTCACGCGCGAGGTCTTCCAGTATTTGCACTGCACGAGAATCGTCTCCGCATCGCGCCGGAGCGTGAGGTCGATCGATTCGTCCCGCGCCGCCGCGGCGGAAATTTCCACGGTGTAACCGGCCCGACGAAAGATCTCGCCGACGAGCAGCTCACATTGATCGGGCCGCAACATGTCGAGCGCGGGCGTAGTCACGAGGACCACCTCCACGCCACTGCGCGCGGTCGTCAGGATGCTCGGGCTCGCGGACGTCGTCCCCGCTCGGCCACCCTTGATCTTAAGGAAATAGAACGTGCCCCCGGCCGCGCCGAGCAGCAGGATCGCGCCCGTGATCCAGCCCCAGGGCCACGAACTCGGTTCGGCCGCGCGCGGTTCTTCGACAGCTTCCGGGACGGGCTTCACTGGAGCCTCGGGGCTCGGCGCCGGCGCGGCGGGTGGCTCGACGGCTTTCGCCTCCAGCAGCGGCGCGGGCTCAGGGGTCAATTCCTCGACCGCCAGCTTCGGCAGCGTCTTCATGGCCGGCGGGGCCGGCGCTTCGGCCAGCGGCGAATCCTCCAGCTTCAGCGCCGGTTCGGGTGCGGCGGCGCTCCCGAGCATTTTCGGGTAAATCGTCGGCGCGGAAGAAGTCGCGGGTGGGTTCGCGGGCACGACCACCGTCGGTGCCGGAGCGGCTGGACGCGGCGCTTGCGCGCCTTGGAAAGTCATCACCAGCGGACGCTCCGCCGCGCAAGTCGCCGTCGCCCCATCGTCGCGCGTCCACTGCCGGGTCGCCCCGCCCTCCGGCGTCGCCTCCCGCCAGCGCGTCGCCCCGCCGTTCGAGTGCAGGAGCCCGGCGATCTCCGCTTCCTGCAGATACCAGCTCTTCTTGTAGGTCAGCTTGTCCACCACCTGCCCTTTGAATTCGAGCTGCGCCGACCAGCCTTCCCAGAAATACATCGCGAGCTTTTTACCCCGATCCTCCGCCCCCGGAGCGCCGTGACGCGCCCGGATTTGCGCCTGCGTTTCGCCGATCTGCAGCCCCCAGGCAGGCCACGCCAGACCCAGCAGGAACAGGGCGGCGAAAGTCAGGCGTTGGATCACGGCAGAAGCCATCCAGAAGGATAAAGCAAGATACCGACCACGCGCCGCAGAGATTCGCGCCGCGATCGACAACGGAGCGGTCGCCACTCCGTTACGACATTGCGTAAAGCCGCGCGCGGACGGTTGCGGCTCACCTAAAAGCACACTAAGAAACGCCCGTCCGATTCCCTTTTCCCCGCAACCCCTCGATGAAGCAACTTCTCGTCTGCACCGCGCTGCTCCTGCTCCTGCTCGTCCCAGCGCGGTCCGTCGAAAAAAACGCGGAAGGCGTGAAGGCCGCGGTGCGAGTGCGCGAGATTTTCGAGGCGAAATGCAACGACTGTCACGGCGCGGAACTGCCCCGACCGAAGGGGAAATTTGGCTACGTGCTCGACCTCAAGCGCATGGCCGACAACCCGGAATACGTCGAGCGCGGCAAGCCCGACAACTCCGAGCTCTTCAAGATGGTCTTCAACGACGAGATGCCCGGCGAAGACGCCAACGTCCCGCCGCTCACCGCCGAGGAAAAAGAGATCGTCCGCCAATGGATCCAACTCGGCGCGCCCGATGCCCCGCCCGCCAGTGGCGACCGCACCGCAGCCACCGCCACCGCCACGGCCGCACCCGAGGCAAAACCAGCGTGGCCCCTCTGGAAAAAAGCCATCGAGTGGGTCGGGCGTTTTCACCCCGTCTCCACCCACATCCCGGTCGGCTTGATGATGGTCGCCGTCCTCGCCGAGGGCCTCGCGTGGTGGACGCGCAAGGATTCCTGGCACCACACCGTCCGCTTCCTCGTCATCGTCGCCGCGCTCGGCGCCGTCAGCGCGGGCAGCCTCGGATGGGTCAATGCCTACTTCAGCAGCTACAGCAAGGAACCGTGGGCCCTGCTCTGGTGGCACCGCTGGCTCGGCACCGCCACGGTCCTCTGGACGGTCGTCTGCGCCGTGCTTGTCATCATCCACGAGTGCCAGGAAGGCTCCAAAGAGCGCCAGCGCTTCCGCGGCGCCCTGCTCCTCGGAGCGGGGCTGGTCAGCGTGAGCGGCTTCCTCGGCAGCGCCCTCATCTACGGCCTCGACCACTACGCCTGGAAGTAAAGCGGGCGCCCCTCCGCGCGCCTCAGCAGCCCACAGGCGTCGCTCAGTTTGCCGGCAAAAAATGCCCTGTCATCCTGAGCGGAGTTCCGTCGTGGACCAGCGGTGACGGAACGGAGTCGAAGGACCTCCAATATCCGCCTTTCCTAACCACCGTGATCGCCAGGGCACGCCCATTCGCCAAGCGCGCTCGATAGAAGAAGAAGGATATTGGAGGTCCTTCGACTGCGCTGCGCCCACTTCACCGCCTCCGCTCCGCTCAGGATGACACGCCTTTTTCAAACGGAGTCACCACCCGGCCGGGTCCGACGACTCCGCCACAGACGTGAGCCGAGTTAAATAGGCCGTCGCCAAAATCCTCGAAGGTCGTTCCGATGCGAACCTCGCATTCGATGATCTCTGCTTCGTGCTGGAGCGCGCGGGTTTCACCCGCCGCTCCGGCAAAGGCAGCCACACGATCTTCTTCAAGGAAGGCGTCACGGAAATTCTCAACTCGCAAACCCTCGGCAATAAAGCGAAAGCCTAACAAGTCCGGCAGGTCCGTGACCTCATCATCACCTACCAACTCGAAATCGACTGATGCGCGACGAACTCGTCATTTATTGGGGCAAAGCCGACGGAGCCTTCGTCGTCGAAGTGCCCGAACTCGCCGGCTGCATGGCCGACGGCGCGACCTACGAGGAAGCCGTGGCCCACGCGCAGGTCGTCATCGCGGAGTGGGTCGAGACGGCAAAGTCCCTCGGGCGCCCGATCCCGGAGCCACGCGGGAAGCTGGCTTTTGCGTGTACGAAGCGGGATTGCCCGCCTCGTGCCGAAGCTCCTGCTTGCACGCACACGGCATCTCGAAGATCTGCTTCGTGCTTCGGCAGTCGAAGCAGAGCTTCGGGGGCAAAGGCCATGCCCAAGCTGGAGCTTGGGCACGAGGGGAAACTCGAATTCCCAAAAGTTTGCCTCCGGTTTCGTTCTGAACCATAAAGACTCATGTCCCTTAGCGTTCCAGCGTTGGTAAAGCCTGAACTCCTCATTTGGGCGAGGGTCGCGGCTGGCTATTCTAGCGTGGCCGAAGCCGCCAATGCTCTCGGCTTGGATGCGATGACGTTAAAGGAATGGGAGAGCGGTCACGACGTGCCCAGCATCGCCGAATTGCGAAGACTGGGAGAGAGTTACAAGCGACCACTAGCCGTATTCTTTCTGGCCGAGCCCCCAGCAAAATTCGATGCACAACGCGAATTCCGACGACTGGCGGGGATGGTTCCGGGCAAGGAAACACCGGAATTTCTATTGGCTTTGCGTTGGTCCGTCTTCCGGCGGGAGGCCGCTCTCGAACTCTACCGCCTGTCAGGTGAGAAGCCGGCGAGCCTCGGAACTTCGCTTCACCCAGATATGGAACCGGAAGAAGCAGGCGCAGAAATTCGGAAACTGTTAGGAGTTACGTGGAATGAGCAGATCGAGTGGGCCAGCGCCTACGCTGCACTAAATACCTGGCGGGCAGCCATGGAGGCGCAAGGGGTTCTGGTCTTCCAGAGCTCAGATGCGCAGCTCGAGGAAATGCGGGCCACATGCATTCCGGACCAGCCGCTCCCGGTGATCTTGCTCAATGCAAAGGATTCACCTCATGGACGAGTTTTTTCACTCCTCCATGAGTTCGTCCACATTCTCCTGCACGCTGGCGGGCATCGCACAAGCCGCATGGTGGGAGAGCGTTCCCCTGAGGAGCAGCCCTTGGAGGTTGCGGCGAATGCCTTTGCCGCTTCCGCTTTACTTCCTAAAAGTGAGATTGCGAAATTAGCGAAGCAATATCCGGCAGCGACGCGAGGCGATGACAATGCGTTGCGACTCTTGGCACAGAACGTAAAGGTAAGTCCTGAAGCAATTCTCCGACGACTCACTACACTCAACCTTGCCGTGGATGCGGTTTATCGGCGGAAGCGTGAAGCTTGGGGCACGAAGCTATGGTATGTGCGTGGCACATCTTCGGGAGGCCCCAAGATAGAGATTAAGACAATCTCAAAGGACGGCCGTTCTTACACGCGGCTTGTCCTTGACGCCTACGAACAACGGCTCATTAACACGAGCGCGGCGTCTGATTTTCTCGGGGTGAAGCCGCGCCACTTCGCAAATATTCGCCGAGAACTTAAGGAACGCCCATCGCTCGTTGAGGCATGATCTATTGCGTTGATACTAGCGCGTGGTTGGACGGATGGGTGCGAGACTATCCAGAAGATGTCTTTCCAAGTTTATGGGCAAAGCTTGCCGCGTGTGTGGCATTGGGCGTGGTGAAATGCTCGGAGGAGGTATACCAAATTGGTGAAATGATCAGACACCTGCCCAGCCCGGAGGGCTGAAGGAAATTAGCTCCGGGTGAAACCCGGAGTTTCGGACCACCATCCGATGCACCCCGGAGGGCGTGCCGGAAGCAGCCAGCCATGCACCTTCCCGCACCGCCTCCGGGGTGCCTCCGGTTTCTCTCAATATCCCCGGGTGTCACCCGGGGCTAATTTCCTTTCAGCCCTCCGGGCTGCGGGAGCGTCTGATTGTTTCCTGAAGTTGGTAGTATATGTGGAACTAGCTAAGAAAGATGATGGAATCCACAAGTGGATGTTGACCAATAAAGATGTCGTGGTGCCCATCGACGAAAAGATTCAAAGCATTGTATCTGAGCTTTTGGCTGAGCATCCGCGCCTGGTGGATACCCATCGCAATCGCTCTCAAGCGGACCCATTTGTCATTGCCACGGCAGAGTGCCTGCCTGACGCAACCGTTGTCACCGGCGAGAAACGTCGCGGCAAAATGGATATTCCGAAAATTCCAGATGTCTGTGACGTAAGAAATCTTCGCTGTATCACATTTCTCGAAATGCTTCGGGAGCTGGATTGGAAGTTTTAGCTCGCGTGCGCAAGTGCCACCTCGAAGAACTGACCGGCGCGCCCGAGCGTGTGTGTGAACTTTTCTCTCGCGCGTCCAAGCTCCAGCTTGGGCACGCACCCGTTGCGAAGCTCCTGCTTCGTGGCCCGGCAGACGAAGCAGAGCTTCGGGGCCTAGAGCATGACCAACGCGGGATGAGCCTGTCCCGATTCGGCGGACCGGCTCAGTGGAGCTTGGGAACGAGGGATTCCACCTTGGCCCGCGGCGGTCGGCCGCTTACTTCTTCAGCGGGGGCGGGGTCGGGCGCTGGTGCGGGGCGTCGGCGACGAGGAGCTGGGAGAGCAGTTCGCTTTTCTCCGGCACGAAGGTCACGCGCGCTTCGCCCTCGATGATGCTTTGCATCTCGAGGATCTCGAACATCGCGGTGAGGATTTCCGGGTCGTTGGAGATTTGCTGGAGCGCTTCGCCGACGATCTTCGGACGGAGCGCGGCGGCCTTGGCAAACTCGACGGCGGCCTGGCGCTCGGCGGTGCTGGTGATGATGCTCACCTGGTTGGCGCCGTCCTGCTTGATCGCGCTGGTGACCTGCCGGAGCCGGTTGACGACTTTCTCCTCGATCTGCCGGATCATGCCGGTGTCGCGGAAGTGGACCTTGCGGATATAGACGCTGCCGAGGCGGAAGCCCCATTCGTTGGACTTCGGCGTGACCTCGGTGCGCACGGTCTGCGACATGACGTGACGGTTCACGAGCATGTCGCCGAGCGGCATATTGCTCAGGCACCGCACGGTGGCGCTGCTGACGTTGGCGCTCAGCGAACCGCGCGGGTCGGCGTTTTTGAAGAGGTAGGAGACCGGCTCGGAGATGAACATCTCATACCAGATGCCGATGCCCATGGGGGCGCCCTCCTCGCTGTTCACGGCCTGGCTGCGCAGGTAGGTCTGGTCGAGCCGCAGGTCGAGGACATGGCACTGGCCGAGCCAGTTGATGATGAGCGCGGCGGGGCCGAGCCGGAACCACAGGAAGTAGATGCCGGGTTCGTCGAGCGTCGCGAGGACTTTTCCGAAGAGCACATACACGTGGCAGCGGCCTTCCTCGACGATGGTGTAGAAACCAAACGCGCGGATGATGCCGAAGAAGATCGGCACGACGATGAAGAGGCCGACGAAGGTGAAGATGGCCGCGCCGAGGAAACGCACGAAGGGCGAATCCGCGAGGCTGACGGCTTGCGCGAGCAGGGGATGGGAAAGCAGATCGGCGATGTTCATTGTTTGTCCTCCAAGATGACCTGGCTGGCTTCCTTGAAGAGCTTGAGCCGGACGTTGCGCAGATAGGCGGCGAGCGCGCCGGAGCCGCTGGTTCGCAAGGTGCCGAGCTGCTCGGCGAGGGCCCGCAGGGGCTCGACTTCGGCCTGGGCGTTGAGCGTTTCGATCTCCACCGCGCGCCGGGATTGGACGATCTTTTGATCCGCCGAAGCCTGCGCGAGGGAGATGTCGGAGCTGACCTGGTTGTGCGCGGTGTTGATCGCGGCGAGCGCGCTTTCGACTTCGTGCGGTGGATCGATGCCGGTGATGAGTGAGGCGTCGAGGGTGATGCCGTAACGCGCCGGCGCACTGGCGCATTCGCGCTCCATGTGTTCGTTGAGCGACGAGAGATTTTTGCGCAGATCATTGATCGAGACGCCGGCGACGCTCGCCGCGGTGCTCAAGGCGTCCGCTTCCTCGCCGAGTTTGTTCGGCGCCACGAAATTCGCGATCCGCTCGCGCAGGACGCTGATGAAATAACCCATGACATGGACGATCGGCCGCTTCACGCCGAAGAGATACGCGTAGAGATTCCGCTCCGAGACGCGGTAGCGAATCTGCCCGGTGAGGCCGGTATCGAGCTGGTCCTTGGTCACCGCGCTGATCCGCGTGCCGCCGAGATTGGCGCTCGGGTCTTCGGGGTCGAAGGCCATGTTCAAGGTCTGCGTGGCGACCGACACTTTGTAGACTTTTTCCCACGGCCACTTGAAGTAGAGCCCGCCCGGCGGGATCACGCGGACCTGTGGGTAGGCATACCGTTCGCGCTCTTCGGGGTTGAGCGATTCCGAGATGGGATCGTCGAGCGTGGTCTGGGTGCCGAGGCGTTCGGCGCGGCCGAAGACCGTTTTCACGGCCCGCTCATTTTGATCGACCGTGTAGATGCCGGCGAGGAGGTAGCGCGTGAGAAACCACGCGATGAAACCAACGAAGAATCCGAGGAGAGTCATAGGCGAAGGGAATTGCTTTCCAATCCATGAATGGATTGCGCAACAAAGGGAAGCAGCGAATGGAGCTTCCCTCCCGAGGTATCTTCCCTTCCCCTCTGCCGACCCCATGGCCACCAAAGCGACCATTCACAAAGTAGAAGTCCAGCTCTCCGACATCGATCGCGGCGTCTATGGCGATTACCCGATCACCATCGCGCGCCACCCCTCGGAGACTGACGAGCGCATGCTCATCCGGCTGCTCGCTTTCGCCCTGAATGTGCCCGGCGACGACGAGCACGGCCCGCTGGAATTTGCCAAGGACATGTGGGACCCGGACGAGCCGAGCCTTTGGCAAAAGGACTACACTGGCGGGATCGTCCACTGGATCGAAGTCGGCCAGCCGGATGAAAAGCGGCTGCTCCGCGTGACCGCGCGCGTCGAGCGGGTCAGCGTCTATAGCTTCAGCGCCAGCACGTCCATTTGGTGGAAAGGGATCGAGCCAAAGCTCACGCGCGCCCGCACTCTGACCATCTGGCAAATCCCGCCCGAGCAAAGCACCGCGCTCGCCGCGCTGGCCCAGCGGACGATGACTCTGCAAGTCACCGTGCAGGATGGCGCGATCTGGATCGGCGATGGCGCCCGCTCCCTCGAAGTCGCCCCGATGAAGCTCTACGGCCCGCCGGCGAGCTAGGCCCGCGCATCGGCGAAACCGCAAATGCGCTTGCGGAGGGTGCCGGGCGCGGGTATCGGCTGCGTCCCATGAGAGCCGCCTTTAACGCCCACCATCCCGACGTCACCGATCCGGCGGAGAAGGTCGAATTCGTTCCGGCGGATTATTTTGCGCGGGCGCAGATGAGCGAAATGTTCCCGCTCGAGGCGCCGCTGGAGGTGGATATCGGCTGCGGCGAAGGCGCGTTCCTCGTCGCCATGGCAGCGAAACATCCGGAGCGCAATTTCCTCGGCATCGAGCGGCTGCTCGGCCGCGTGCGCAAGGTCTGCCGCATGGTCGTGCATCATCAGCTCGAAAATACGCGGCTGCTCCGCATCGAGACGGCCTACGCGCTCCGCTACATCCTACCGCCGCTCAGCATCACCCGCGCGCACGTGCTCTTCCCCGACCCGTGGCCGAAGCGCCATCACCAGCCGCGGCGCATCATTCAGGACGGCTTCATGGAAGCGATGCACGGCATCCTCGCGGACGGCGGCGAGCTGCGCGTGAAGACCGACGACCAGCCGTATTTCCTGTGGATGGAGAAAGTCTTCGCCCGCGCCAAGGGCTACGAGATTCTCGAATGGCCCGAGGACGAAGATTACCCGCAGACGAATTTCGAGCGGCGTTTCCTCGCGCAAGGCCTGCCGATCTATCGCGCGCGGCTGCGGAAGATCTGACCGTTCACGAAGCCGCGCGCTTCGAGACCGTCCGGGCGAATTTCCACCTGCACCGCGCCGGCGCGGTCCTGCCGGAAGACCTCGATCCCTCGCTCCCGCGTAGCTTTCTCCCACGAGTCGAGTTTCGCCGACGGCTCGCCGAAGCCGAGTCCCGTGCAGATGACGGCTTGCGGCGCGACGCGCGTGAGAAAATTCACCGTGCCGGAGAAGTCCTTGGAGTGCTGCCCTTTCACGACGAGGTCGCTGCGCAGGTCGGGCTCGTTTTCGAGCAACCACTGCTCGGTCGGCAGGCCGGAGTCGGACATGAAGAGCACGCGTTTTCCACCCGCCTCGAGTTGCAGCACGAGCGTCATGTCGTCGGCCACGGTGCGGCGCAGGCCCGCCGGAGGAAAGAGCACGCGCAGTCGCGCGGTGTCGCCGATCGCGATGACATCGCCGCGGACGTAAAGGCCTTTGCCACGCTGCATCGGCACGAGGTCGGTGTGCAATTTCCGGCGCGTGGGTGAACGATCGCGCAGGGTCGAATCGACGAGCGCCTCGGGACGGAAATCATGGATCGCCGTGAACGCGCCGCCGATGTGCCGGATGTCGCCGTGCGTGAGCAGGAGGCCGTCGAGCTGGTTCACACCACGGCTGCGCAAGTAGGGCAGCACGATGCGGTCGTAATCGCCGCTCGCGCCGCTATCGAGCAACCAATCACGCCCACCCGTGCGCAGGTGCGTCGCGCCACCTTCCCCGAGATCGAAGACCGTGAACTCGCAAAGCGGCGGGGGCGCGAGGGTGGGCGTCTCGACGTAAACGTAGCTACCGGGCAGGAGCGCGAAGGCTTTCAGCACCTTGAGCAGCAGCTTGGCGCAGAACCAGTTGGCGTTGTTGCAAAGGATCACTCCGGTCTTCCAGAAAGGCGCGAAGATCACGGAAGCGAGGCCCAGCAGCAGGACGACGAAGGCCAGCGGCACGGCCGCGAGATTGGCAATGAGCGCCGACGGGGAGAAGAGATGGAAATATCCCGCGGTGAAAGCCAACGAGCCCACCCACGCCGAAACGGTGACGCCCATGATCACGGCGAAGTGCCCGACGCAGCGCATGCGGGCGCGCTGTGCCCACGACCACAGCTCCTTCGGCAGAAACGCATCGGGCGCCCCGAGCGGTTCGATGCGCCGTTGAATCTTCACCGCCAGCCAGACGATCGTGATCACGAGCACAAACGAGAACTGGAAGCCCGGCGAGAAAAGCTGCTCCGTGTCCCACGCGAGGATGAAAAACGCGGCGGCACCGAGGCTGTTCAACGGCAGCGCGCGGCGATCGAAGACGTGGCCGAGCAGGACCAGCGAGGCCATGATCGTCGCGCGCACGCAACTCGGCGTGAGCCCGGTAACGAGCGCATAGCCGATGAGGATCGGCACGACAACAAACACCGCCACACCTCGGCGCACAGCGAAGGGCCGCAGCAGGCCGATGACGATGGCCGCGAGCATGGCGACATTCAGCCCGCTCACCGCGAAGAGATGCATCGTGCCGGTGCGCTGGAAGAGCGCCTTCATGTCCTCCGGCGTCTCGCCGCGCAGACCGAGCACCATGCTGGCGATGAGATCGGAGATTTCCGGAGAGCCTTCCAGATCTAACCGGAGCTGCTGCTGAATCCAGCGGCTCGTGCGAAAGGCAAAGGCTTGCGCGGGATTGCCGTGGCCGTGACTTTCGACGCGGCAGTCGTTGGCAAAACGCGTCCGGATTTCCGAATACACACCCTGTCGGCTCTGGTAGTGGGCGAAGTCGAACTGCCCCGGATTCCTGGGTGGCTCAAGGTTCGCCGCCGATCCAACAAATGAAATGCGATCGCCGTACGCCGGAAACGGCCCGGCCCATGAGACATTGACGACGAGCGGCGCCGGCCACGCCACATCCCCCAACGTGAGGTTTTCCACCTTCACGCGAAACCGCGCCGTGACGGTCCGCGAAGCCGTCGCGGGTTTCACCGGATCACTCCAGACGAGGCCCGTGCCGCGCACGACCCGCGGACCTTCCTCCAGCAGACGCGCGAGTTGACGCGCTTCGCTGCCGTAGTGCCGGACGGTGTGGATCTCGAAGAAAACGAGCGCGCAAAGGAGCCCGCAGGTGAGTGCTCCCGGTCGCATCAGCACCGCGAGCACGCCGAAAGCAGCGAGGCCAAAAGCCCAGAGCGGCGGGACCTGCCAGTGGTCGGCGGCGACCACTCCGAGCACCGCCGCGAGGGCCAGCAGGATGAAAGGCTGGCGCGGTTGGGGGAGCCGGAACTGCATGCGTTCCGCGCGCGGTTACGGCGTCTGCGATTTGCGCTGCCAGAATTCCGGGTAGCGGCTTTTGAGTTTGTTCAGCGTCTTCTCCGCCTCCTCCGTGCGCCCGGCTTTGCGCCAGCCATCCACGGCCTTTTCCAGCGCCTGCGGGGTGATCTCCGGGTCGTCGAGAATGACCGCGACGCTCTCGTAAACCTTGGCCGCTTCCTCAAATTTTCCGCGCGCCATTTGGATGTCGCCCGCGACGATTTTCGCGCGTCCGCTCATCTCGCCTTCGGGCTGGAGCATGAGCGCTTCGTCCACGGACTTCTGCGCATCATCCAGCGACCGCAGGCCGATCTGCGAATTGGCGAGCGAAAGCAGGCCCTTCGCCCGCGGCACCGGCAGCTTCACCGACTTGAGATAAGTCTGCAGCGAATCGGCCGAGGGCTGGAATTTGCCGAGCGCGTACTGGCTCTTGGCGAGGAGCAGGAAATCGTCGGGCATCACCTCGTCGCGCGGCGTGAGCATCGCGAGATACTTTTCCGCGCTCTCGTGCGCGCCACCGTCGTGAAAATTCTGGCCGAGCCAGCGCAGGATTTCCGGCGGGACCTTGGTCTTGCCTTCCTTGGCGTAAATTTCGACCTGCTTGGCGGTCTCGGTTTTATCCTCGAGATAGTAGTGCGCGAGCAGCAGGCGGATGCCGGCTTTCTCTCCAAACTGCTCTTTGTCGAGCTTCCGCGCGGCTTCGAGATGCGGCACCGCTTCCTTGTAATTCTTCGCCTCGAAAGCTGCCCAGCCGATCCAATAGCTGGCCTGCGGTTTGGCCGAGGTTTCCGGGAAATCCTTGAGCAGCAACTTGAAGCTTTCCGCCATTCCCGTGTTGTTGCCTTGCTGGCCCTGGATGAGCGCCTTCTGCTGCAGCGCGAGTTCGCGCTGCGGGGCCTTGGGATGATTTTTGACCAGCGTCTCGTAGTCCTTGAGCGCGCCGGTGAGATCCTTCAGCGACTGCTGCGCGAGCCCGCGCTGGAGCAGGGCGAAGGGCGCAAGCTTGTGCGTCGGGTAGCCGTTGATGAAGGACGTGAACGACTTGATCGCCTGCTCGAGATTCTGCGTCTGGATCTGGCACCAGCCGAGCCGGAAGAGCGCCTCGCCCTTGCGGTTGCCGGTGAGCTGCCGCGACAGCTCCAGCGTCGAGTAGATCGCCATCGCCCCGGCGAAATCCTCCTGCTTAAAAAGCACCTCGGCCTTCATGAGCAGCACCTCGTCGCGTTTGCCCGCTTCCGGGTTCGCGAGGAGGTACTTCTCGATCTCGGGGAGGAGATTCGGGTCGTCCTTTGCATACATCGTCCGCAGCCGCTCGTACTGCGCTTCCTTGTCGTAAACGGACCCCGGGAATTCCTTGCTCGCGAGTTCGTAGGTCGCGAGCGCGTCGGGGATTTTGCCGAGCTGACGCTGCGAATTCGCCACGAGCATCAGCATCTCCGGTTTCACGTCGGCGGAAACTTCGCCGCCGAGTTTGGCGTAGGCGTCCAGCACCGGCTGATATTTGCCCGCCTCGACGAGAATGCGGAGCTGGCCGAGTTGGGCGAGCTCCCGCCAGTAGCTCTTGCCGGGCAGAGCAAGCGCGGCCTTGAAATCGCCATCGGCCTGGGCCGTGCCGGGCGGCTCGAGTTCCAGCGCCCACATGCCGGAGCGCACCAGCGATTCGACTTTCAGCTCCGGATTTTCGGTCTGCTTGGCCAGCGCCTGGATTTGCTTGAGCGACTCGGAAAGACGTCCGCCTTCTTTCAGCAGCAGCGCAAAGGAAAGCCGACTGGCGTCGTGAAAAGGGTTATCGAGCGGCGAGGCCACGAGGTCCTCGTAAACCGCGCGCGCTTCCAGCTTTTGGCCGAGCGCCTCAAGGCAGCGACCGGAGAAAAATTTCGCCGCATTCGCAACCGCCGGATCCTTCAGCCGCACGGACGCTTTCCGATAGAGTGTGAGCGCGTCGCGATACTGCTTTTCCTGGTAATAAAGCTCCGCCAGCCGATACGCGGCCGGGCCGATGAAATCGCCGTTGGAGAACTGCGCGAGCAGCGTCTCGTAGGCGTTTTTCGCGGCGTTCACCGTGCCGCGGATGCGGTAACATTCGCCGAGGCGGAAGAGCGCGGTCACGCGGTCCGCGCCGTTCGGATACATGCCGAGGTAGCGCTCATATTCGGGCGCCGCCGTGTCGTAAATCTTGCGCGCGTAGTAGCTATCGGCGAGATCGATCTGCACCTTGTCCGCGCTGCGCGCTTCGTTCATCGGACCGATGCGAATCTCCCCCGGATCCGCCGGCTCCGGCGGAGTCATGGGCTTCGCTTTCGGGATGGTCGTGCCGACCGAAGGCACGGCAGGCGCGGGTGTGGCCGCGGGCTTTTCCACCGGAATGGCACGCGGAATCGGCGTCGCCCCAGGCCCAGGCGTGGCTCGTTGCACGGGGAGCGCGCGCCGCACGGGCGTGCCGTCTTCATTCAGGAAAGGCTTGAGCGGCGGCGCCTCCTGCGCCTTCAGCGGCAGCGCAAGACCCAGCGCGACCAGACTCACTCCGACAAGGCGCCGACGCTTCATTCCGCTTTGGATGTGGCGAAGGCGACGTTCCAGATATTCGCCGCGCGGCAGGTATCGAGCACGTCGGCGATGAAGCGGAACGGCACCCGCTCATCCCCGCGCACGATGATCGCGTAGTCCGGAAACAGCCCCGACAGCTCCTTGAGCTTCACCGACAACTCCGGCAGCGCGATCGTCTTCCGATTCCAAACCACCGTGCCGTCGGCCTTCACATTCAGCACCGTCTGGTTCACCACCGGGTTGGAATCCTTCGCGTTCTGCGCCGAGGGCACCTTCACATCGAGTTCGTTTTCCTTCCGCGCAAAACTCCACGTGACGATGAAAAACACGAGGAGCACGAGGAGGATGTCTACCATCGGCGCGATCTGGAAGCCGAGGATGTGCGGCTCGGGGCGGTTGCGAAATTTCATGCGGTCAGCGGACTAAAACTCGTCGTCCACCGCGACCCGCGACTGCTCGCGCTTCTTGTTGAAGTTCAGCGCGATCAGGCCGAGGACGTGCGCCGAGGCGATTTCGAGATCGGAAATCAGGCTCTGCACGCGGTTGCGGAAGATCGAGTAGAAGAACATCGCGGTGATGCCGAGGATGAGCCCGGTCGCGGTGGCGACCAGCGCCTCGGAGACGCCGCTGGCCAGCAGGATGTCGCGCGACTGCGTGCTCGTGCCGCTGCCGATGACGCCAAAGGATTTCACGATACCGAGCACCGTGCCGAGCAACCCGATCATCGGCGCCAGCATCCCGATATCCGCGAGATAGACCGTGCGATGCTGGAGTGAAGCCGCCTGGCTGGAACCTTCGGTCTGGGCGATTTCCTTGATCACCTCGAAGGACGCGGTCGGATTCTTCGTCGCGAAGTCAAGCGTGCGTTGGACGACCCGCGCGACGGCTTCGCTATGCCGGCTGGAGATCGCAAGCAGCCCGAGGTAGTCGCGCTTTTTCAGGAGGACATCCGCCGTGTTCATATAGTGCGGCGTGAGGATCGCGCCGCGGCGCAGCGTGAACGTATAAACCAGCACGAGCATGACCGTGACGACCGAGAGGAAGCCGAGCGGGATCATCGCCCAGCCGCCGTCCTTCACGAGCTTCCAAAGCGTCATCGGGCTGAGATCCTCGCTGCTGCTCGAAGCCGAGGAGCTGCCACTCCGGGCCGGGATCGTCGTCGTATCGCTGGCCGGAGCTGCGGGGGCCGCCTGGTCCTTCGCGCCGCGGTCGTTGATCGCGGTGACCGCGTTGTCTTTGGCCGGAGCCGCTTGCGCGAGCAGGACGGGCGTTTCAGTGGAGGGAGAACTGGCTTCCTGGCCGAAGAGCGTTGCCGTACCGAACATCAGGGCCAGGAAAAGTGCGTTGAAGTTCATGAAATTTGGTTTCGCATTCTAGCGGGTGGTCAAAAGGATGCAACCTTCCCGGCGCACCCCTCCCGTTTCTCCGCTATTCTTTCCCCCAATGTCCGTCCCCGTCGAAAAACCCGACCCGAAGGTCAAGCTCCGCGATGTCCCGCACAAGCCGGGCGTCTATCTGATGCGCGACCGCTTTCACCGGGTGATCTACGTCGGCAAGGCGCGCGACCTCCGCAAACGGGTCAGCCAGTATTTCACGCCGAGCCGGGTGATGCGCTCCGACCTGAAAACCCGGGCGTTGCTCGAAGCGATCTGGGATTTCGAGTGGCACCTCGCCGGCAGCGAACCCGAGGCGCTCCTGCTCGAAGGCCGGCTGATCAAGGAATTCCGCCCGCGCTACAACATCAGTTTCCGCGACGACAAACGCTTCCTGCTCGTGAAATGTGAGCTGCGCGAAGACTGGCCGCGCTTTCGCCTCACGCGGATGAAGAACGATGAGGGCGCGCGTTACTTCGGCCCCTTTGCCCACGCCGGCGCGCTCCGGCAGACGCTCGCCTTCATGCGGAAAAAGTTCGGCGTGCTCACCTTTGGCCGCGGCAATCCGAGCGAGCGCGAGCTGAAATCCTCGACCTATCAGGTGCCGATGAAGCTCGCCGATATCAACGTCGAGCAATACCGCGAGCGGGTCGAAAAGGCGTGCGAGTTTCTCGCTGGGGAATCGAAGGAGCTGCTCCAGTCGCTCGAGGACGAGATGAAGAAATACGCCGCGGCGCTGGATTTCGAGCGCGCCGCCGAGATGCGCAACATGCTCGACGACCTGCGCAAAACGACGAAACCCATGGCGCGCTACAACCGCGACCAGCGCCACCGGCTCGGCGTGACCAGCTCCATCGATCCGCTGGCCGATGTCGCCGCGCTCGGCGAGGAACTCGGCCTCGGCGGTCCGCCGCGCCGCATGGAGTGCTTCGATATTTCCAACATCAGCACCACGCACATCGTCGCGAGCATGGTCTGCTTCGTCGATGGCCGCCCCGCAAACCACCTCTACCGCCGCTTCCGCATCAAGACGGTCGATGGCCAGGATGACTTCGCGAGCATGGCCGAGGTCGTGCGCCGGCGCTACGCCCGCGTGCTCCACGATGCCGCCGTGAGCGCCGCCCGCGCGCCATCTTCGCGCGCCGGGAGCGATGAGCACATCGATTACGCGCCCGAGTTTTCGCAGGAAAAACTCCGCGACGCCGTGGCCCGCGTCGCCGAGGAACCCGAGACGCCCGGCATCCCGCGCCTGCCGAATCTCATCATCGTCGATGGCGGCAAAGGCCAGCTCAGCGCCGCCTGCCGCGAGCTCCAGCAGCTCGGCCTGCACGACGTCCCGATCATCGGCCTCGCCAAGGAGTTTGAGGAAATCCATCGCCCTGGCCACGCGCAGCCGCTGCTCCTCCCGCATCGCACCGGCGCGCTCATGCTCCTCCAGCGCATCCGCGACGAGGCCCACCGCTTTGCCAACGGTTACCACCAGCTCCTCATGAAACGCCGCATCGCCGAGAGCCTGCTCGACGATTGCCCCGGCGTCTCGCAGCACCGCAAGCAACTGCTCCTCACCAAATTCGGCAGCGTCGCCCGGCTGCGCCGCGCCACCGTGGATGAGATGGCCTCGACCGAAGGCATCGGTCGCAAGCTCGCCGAGCAAGTCGCGCAGTTCCTCGCCGAGCGCGGTTAATTCCTCGTTTTTGCGGCCGGGCTGAGCCAATCGGCGAGAAACGCACAAAGCGCCACCTTGTCCGTGAGATGCACTGGCTTGAGCTGCGCCTCGAGGAAGCCGAAGCCCGCGCCGTAAGCCGTCCCATTCATCACACACGCGTCGCTCCGGCTCTCGGCGAGTTGGCGGATCGCCGCCGCGAGCACATCCGCGCGACTGCCTGCGAGCTCGTATTTCCAGCCCACGATTTTCGCCGCCGGGAAAAAATCGCGCAGCTCGTGAATCAGCTTGGCTGAAGGATCCAGCGTCAGCGTCAGCTCGCCCGAGCGGCTCGGGATCTTCGTCGCCGCGATCTCCGCGCCGCAACTGCTGTGCACGCTTTTCACCCGATAGTCGCAGAGCGCCGCCGCGTGAAAAACCGCGCCGATCTTTTCGCGCCGCTCCAAGCCTTCGAGGCCGTCGCGCAGATTTCCATTCGTGGCAAACGGGATCACCTTCGCGCCCACAATCTTCTCCGGTGAAGTCGCACCGACCCCGCGAAAACACACCACCTCATGCCCTTCCAGCGCGAGATGATTGGCCAGTAGCACGCCCAGTTCACCCGTGGAAAAATTCGTGATCCGCCGTACCTCATCGATCGGCTCGTAACTAGGCCCACACGTAACGACAACTCTCATGGTTCATTCCCCATTTATGTTCCGGGGTGGGCAAGGCTTGCTCCGCGCGCCCCAGTCCGCAACCTTTTCCTTTTATGGACCGCCCGACCGCTATTCTGCAAATCCGCGACGCCTGCAACCTCCTCGCCACCACCGGCATGAAGATTCACCCGCTGCTTCCAGCGCTCGACGACGACGCCACCAAAGGCGAGATCGTCAAGGCGCTCTACGAGATCACGAAGAACGTGGAGATCGTGAAGAAGCAGGTGATGCGCTTGGAAAAGCGCGACGATAGCTCACTGCTCTAGCGCCCGTCGCAGCGAGGCCACTTTGCCGAGCGCGCCGACCGTCCAGAGCTGCGGATACAGCCGCTCGAAATACCAGAGCTTGGCGAAGTAGAAGCCGATCGGCGCCGGCTCGCGCCACGCGTCGGATTCGATGCGAGCGATCAGCCACGCGGCGCCGCGATCCGTCGCCGCGAGATGTTCGGTGCCGGCGAGCGCTTCCACGGCAAGCGCGGTTTCTTCCACGGAAGCGGGTCCGCCCGAAGCGCCGCTCCAGCCACCGGAAGGATCTTGTCGCTCGACCAGCCAGCGCAGGCCGCGCTCCAGCATTCGATTGGGCAAATCGTAACCGCGCTCGCGCAAGTCGCGCAGGGCGAGGACGACGTGCGCGGTGCCATAGAGCGGGTTTTCGTCGTCCGGCGCGTGCTCATTGCCAAACCACAGCGGGAGCCACGAGCCGTCGTCGCGTTGGCGTTCGGCGAGAAAGCGCAGGCCGCGCGCAATGCCGCGCCGGGTGCGGGCGGCGGGGGCGTCGTCGAGCTGCGGCAACCACGCGCTCCAGGCCCGCAAGGTGTGCGCGGTGAGATCGGGCGAGCTGCGGTCGAACGGCAGCGCGCCCCAACCGCGGCAGAAGGTCGGAATGCCGCCGTCGCGGTTCTGCAAATCGAGCAGCCAGCGCACGCCCATTTGTCCCGCGAGGCGTGTGGGCGGATCGACGATGCCGAGCTGGAGCAGGGCGAGCAAGGCGCCGGGCGTGTCGTCAGCATCGGGCACGCCGCCGGGGAGATTCGTCCACGCCCAGCCGCCGGGCGCGGCGTGGGTGTAGGGATGTTCCACGCGATACTGCTGGCCGAGCAGCCACTCGCGGAGTGTGAGCTTTTGCTCCGGCGTGAGCGCGCCCGGCTGCGGCGCGAGCGCTTTGATCGCGAGCGTCGTGACCCACGTCGCGAGATTCGTATCGATCGCCCAGCTCCCATCGGCCTGCACGCTGGCGCGCAAAAACTCCACGCCTTTGCGTGCGACCGGATGATCGCCATTTCCCGCCGTCGCGAGCGCCATCGTCACGAAGCTGGTTAGCGGCGTCGCTTCGAGAAAGCCGCCGTTTTCCGGCTGGATCGATTGCAGCACCCGGAGCGTCCGCTCTTCAGCGAGATTGCGGATGCTGCGCCAGAGCGGGTTTGCGGTCGGTTGGTGATGATGAATCGCCTGCCCGATGGCGATGAGCGCCGGGAGCGCGTAGCTGACGACGGGCAATTGCAGCGCGCCGAAAAGCTGATGCGGCAGCGCTGCCAGCTCGAAAGGCAACGCCGGCACGGCGCGCCATTCGATCCTCCCGCAAATCGCCAGGTGCATGAGGATCGGCACGGAAAAGGTGCGGTCCTTTCCGTAGCGACGCTCGATCGCACGGATCAGCGTCTGGGGAGCGCACCCGTCCCGGGTGCTCGTTCCGGCGTCCCGCCGAAACGAACTTTCCTGCGCAAGATCGCTCGCGAAAGTCCGCGCGGGCGGAACGCCCTCGCCAGCACCCGGGACGGGTGCGCTCCCCGGATCTTCCGCAGCCACGCGCAACCAATGATCCGCGCGTCGCACCGCGACCACTTCGGAATCGTCCAGCGCCAAGGCCGCCCAGCACAGCGCCGTCGTGCTGATGTTGCTCTTACTCTTCACCGTGTCGCCCCAGCCGCCGTCCGCATTTTGATGCTCCGCCAACCAGCGCCGTCCCCCCGCAACCAAGTCGGCATGCCGCTCGCGATCGACCGCACCGAGCGCCGCGATGGCGGTCGCGGTGGAAAGCGCGCTGCTCGAAAGTTCGCCGACCCAATGGCCAGCGGGCGTTAGTTCAGAAAGCAGCGCGTCGGTCGCGCGCCGCAGGGCGGCGTCCAACCGCTGCGGCGTCACGTCAGCTTATCCTGCTCCCGCTTGCGCGCCGGCAGGATCGCGCACGCGTCCTTGCACCCAAATACCCGGCTGAACACGAGCCGGTTCCGGCTGACCCATTGATAGACGATTTCCGCAATCTGGATGACGCCCGGAATCCACAGAAACAACGCCACCGGCACGAGTAACGGCAGGCGCAGTCCGATGAAGCGAATCGCCCGTGCGCCCCGATAGATGCGGGCTTCCGGGGTGACGCAGTGGATTGCTTCGAGCAAGTCTTCGCGCGTGAGCTGCGGCGCGATTTCCTGCGCGCGCGGATCGCTCAGCGGAACGAGCGCGAGGGCGTGCGACCAATCCAGCCAACTCAGCACCTTCATCTGGAAGATGCACATCGGGCATTCGCCGTCGTAGAGGAGGACGTGCTGGCTCATGCGGAGAAGCTAGACGCTGAGATGCCCGAGCTCCAGCAGGCCGTAGAAAGTGTATTCGGCATCGAGGTGGTCGTCGGCCCAGTGACCGTGGAAGCCGCCCTCGGCGTTCCAGAGCGTGTCGATGAAATCGAGGCACCGCTCGCGGATCGGCGCGGGGATTTCACGCTCGAGGCAGGCCAGCGCGTGGAGCGTGGTCGCGGTGGAAAGCAGGTCGGGCATCGGCGCGAGCCGCATCGCGAGGAAGCCACCCTCGGGGTGCGCCTGCGCGAGCAGCCAGTCGCCGACGCTTTGATTCACGGGCACACCGAGCTGATGCAGCAGCGTGACGGCGGCCGCGGTCGCGTTGGTCGAGCCGATCTTGAGCCCGCGCGCATTGGCCCATGCGCCGTCGGGGGTTTCGAGGAACTTGAGGCATTGCACCATGCGCAGCGGCTCGGGCAATTCGCGGGCGAGATCCTGATACGCGCCGAGCGCGACGAAGCAGCCGTAGGCATTGCCGTGCGGCGCGGCGGGATCGGCGTCGTAGCCACCGTCGAATGAGCGATGCGCCTCGATCCGCGCGAGCAGCTTCTCCGCGAGCCCAGCGGGCATCCGCTCCAAACCCACCGCGCTCCAGCACCGCGCGAGCGCACCGAGATGCACGAAGTCCAGTCCTGCGCCGTCTCCGAAGGTCGTCAGCCACGCGCCAGCTTTCTCCGCCGGCACTGCCGCCTGCATGGCCTGCAGACCCGCGAGCGCGAAGATCGTGTAGTAGAGGTCCGGTTTTCCCGCGCGATCATGGCCCGCGCCCGCGGCGCCAATCTGGGACTCGAAAAAAGCGCGCACCAGCTCGCCGGAATCGCCGAGCGCTTTCGGCGCGACGCGCGCCACTTGCAACATCTCCAGCCGCAGGCTCATGGAATGGGGAAAAGCGGCACGGACATCACGCTGAACCTAGAAAGCGCTTTCATCCGCGGCAAGCGCGGGCCGCTTCGTTTTCCCACTCGCCGAGGCCGCGCCGTCGAACTAGTGATCGCCTTATGAAAACGTTCCCTGCTCTCCTCGTCGCCGCACTTCTCACGCTGAATCTTCACGCCGCCGAAAAGACGAAGGTCGGCAAGGACAAGCTGACCGCCATCCAAGGCATCGCCGAGGCCACGGAGGCGAAGCTCACCGCTGCGGGCGTGACGAGCGTGGACCAACTGCTCGAAGCCGGCGCGACGCCGAAGGGCCGCGAAGAACTCGCCGCAAAGAGTGGCATCCCAGCCGCGCAGATTTTGAAGTTCGTGAATTGCGCGGACCTCTTCCGCATCAAGGGCATCGCCGGCCAAACCGCGGAACTGCTCGAAGCCTCCGGCGTGAACACAGTCGCCGAACTCGCCCAGCGCAATCCCGCGAATCTCGCGGCGAAGATCAAGGAAGTGAACGACGCGAAAAAACTGACCGGCAAAGTGGCATCGGAAAAGCAGGTCGGCGAGTGGATCGAAGCGGCGAAGGCGCTGCCGAAGAAGGTGACTTACTAAGCGCAGCGCGGCGGCTCAGGCGGTCGCGGCGACTGGCTCGGCAGCGGGGCTCCCGAGGTTCTTCTGCTCGAACTCCTTGCACCAGCCCTTGATTTCCGTGTCGTTGAAAATCTTGCCGATGACGCGGCGGAGCAGGCCTTTGAGGTTCGGGCTGTCCACGTCGCGGAGCGTGCGGATGGCTTCCTCCTTGTAGCTTTCGAGCAGCGTGCGGCAGCGTTCGTCGGCGTGGAGTTCGAGGAAGAGCGCCTCGATCTCGGCGGGCGTGGCGGTGGAAAGCCGGCGCCAGTGGGCTTCGAGCGCGAGCTTCTGATGGCCGCGCGTTTCGGCGAGCGCCTTGTCGGCGCCGTTGGCTTCGAGCTTGGCGCGTTCGTAGGCGATGGCGAGGAGCAGGCTCGGGCGCAGGCCGGCGATGTCATTGGTCTCGCCGCTTGCACCGAGATCGCTGAGATCGTCGCGGATCTGGTAGGCGATGCCGAGCGCTTCGCTGTAGGCGTTGAGCACTTCCTCGTTTTCCTCAAATTGCCCGGCGTAGATCGCGCCGAGCTGGAGCGCGACGCCAAAGGCCGGCGCGGTCTTTTTACGGAAGATGTCGATCACTTCGATCGAGGTGAGCGGCGCGGGATGACGCGCCCAGACGAGCTCGGCGCCCTGACCGCGGCAGAGTTCGCGCTGGCCTTCGGCGGCCACGCGGAGCATCGCGACTTTCTGCTCGGCGCTCGCGCTGCAGGCGGCGAGCAGGCGGTAACCTTCGCCGATGAGCAGGTCACCGACATTCAGCGCCACCGCGATGCCGTGCTCTTCGTGGAGCGTCGGCTCACCGTAACGCTGCGCGTCGTTGTCCTCGATGTCGTCGTGGATGAGCGACGCTTTGTGGAAGCACTCGATGGCGACGGCGACCCTGCGCAGGTCATCGGGAATCGGCGCGCCGGGCGTGGTGCGCAGCGCCTGATAAGCCGCGACGGTGAGGAAGGGCCGCCAGCGTTTGCCGGCGCGGCCGAGCCATTGACGCCCGATTTTCTCCGTCTCGCCGGAGGCCGGGCCCATGATGCTGTCGAGGTTCAGCGGGGTGAACCAGAAGTCGATTTCGTCGCGGAGCTGGCTCAAATCCAAGCGGCGCGTCTGGTCGTCGCTCGTGAGGTGGATGTAATCCCAGACCCAGTCGATATCGACGTTGGTATCGATGCAGTCGTCCTGGAGCAGCGGCACGGCGACGCCGGGAATGGCCGCGGCTTCCATATACGGAAACGCGCGCTCCAGCACGCTGATGCACGAAACGCCGACGATGGCCTCGATCTTGCCGGTCTGGATGAGCGACATGACGATCGCGCTGCCTTCCGCCACGAGCACCGCGTAGCCGAGTCGCTCCGCCTCACCCTGCAAATCCTGAATCGTGCACAGCCCGCACTGCTTGCAGAGCAGGCCGAATTCATCGAACGGCGCCGGGCAACGATCCTCGACGCGCAGGCACTTCGGGAGCAGCAGCAGGCGGCGCTCGAAAGGCACGGCGGCGAGTTGTTCGCGCCACATCTCGTTGTTCAGCAGGACGCCGATGTAATCGCGATAGATCGGATCCAGCCCGAGCTGCGCGACGAGCCGGTCGGCATGCACTTTCAAATCCTCCTGCGGCAGCGGCGGCACCGGCTTGTGCTGCGCCACATACTCGCGCACCTGTGCGAGGATGAACTGCCGCTGGACGAGGGTCTGCGGGATGTTCTTTTTCGGGGGACGAATCTTCTGCTGCGGCACCGGACGCGGCAGGGTGAGCGTGATGGGGGAGACGGCGGTCGCGTTCGGCGGCATGGGTTGGGAGTATTCTTCTCTCGCGGCAATCCGCAACGGGGAAGTTTCTTAGCGCGCCCAGTGCGCGGCGGTTCAGCGCTCCTGTTCTCCCACAGCCTTTTCGATCAGCGATTCCAGCCGCTGGAGGTTCTCCGCCGTGTTCCGCGCGACGAGCCTCTCCTTCTCCGGCAGCCAGGCCAGCGTTGATCCTTCGGGAAACGTCACATGGCGGTCGATCAGCGCCGCTTTCACCGACTCGGTGGATTCATCCGTGCCGAACGCCCGCCGCAGAATCTCACCAGAGATTCGCCACTCTCTGGTGAGGTGCCCCCCCGCGTACGGCTGAAGCACGAGGGCATCCGGCTCGGCCCTCACCTCCAGGCCAGCGAGATCGGCGACGTAACGGACTGCTTCGCTCAGTGGTATGTTGGTCAGCGACAGCGACAGTCTCGCGTTCGCATCGGGTCCGGGCTTGAGGATAAGCTTCACGCCTTGCTTTTCTTCGTCGAACTCACGCGCTTTTTGGCGAAGAAGATCCACCGCCTCGGCCACGGTCGCTGCGCGCAGTTCGATTTTCGGGAAAATGATCTTCAGGGCCTTGTCATACGCCGCACTTCCGGCGGGCGGGACCAATACATGGGCCGGGCCCTTCATCTTTTCAGGCGCAGGTTTGGCCATATTCGAGGGGACAAGAACGAGTGCGTTGCCCTCGGCGACAAACTGCAAGTTAGCGAGGCCGGCGACGTAATGGACTGCTTCGATCAGCGGCAAATTGGTCAACGTCATCGTGATCCTAGCGTTCTCGGGGGGTAGGTTGGACGGGGGTGAGCCCGCGGGGGAGCCAAGCCTCAGAATAAGGTTCACACCCTCCTTTTCTTCGTCGAATTCACGCGCTTTTTGACGGAGGAAATCCACCGCCTCGGCCAAGGTCGCCTCGCGCAGCTCGACTTTCGGCAGGATGATCTTCCTCGCCTTGGCGAGCACGGCACTTTCCGCGGGAGCGGGATTCGCCTCCGCTGCGGTGCCGAGCACCAGCGCATCCGGTTCCGCGGCAAAGGAGACGCCGGAGAGTTGGGCGACATTCTTCACTGCCTCGAGGAGAGAGATGTTGGTCAGCGAAAGCGTGATCTTTGGTTCGTCCCCGGCCGGCAGGTTGAACACGAGATTCACGCCCTGCCGGTCCGGCGAATGATCGCGGCTTTTCTGCTGGAGCAATGCCACGCACTCCCGCAGCCCAGCATCGCGAAACTCCAACTTCGGAATGATGATCTTCGCGGCTTTCTCCGCAGCCGCGGAAGCCGGTGGAGCGTCGGCGGACTCCTTCTTCCCCGTGGCATCGATGATGCGCGCGGAGACGAAGACGATCAGCTTGCGTTCCGGACGGTTCTTCTCAAACGGCTTCAACTCGACGGTTTCCTTGATGCCCGAAAGCGCCACCGTGTAGCCGTCCTGGAGTGTAACCGTCGTTTCGATCTTCCGCTCGGAGAAGATCGGCTTCAGGCGGCTGACGGGCTCGATCGGCGTCAGGTCGGGCACCGCGCCAGGCTTGGACTTATCGCGCGTCGCAGCGACACTCTTGCCGGTGTCGAGATCGACGAAGCCGAGAAACTCGACCACGCTCGGTTTCAGGACGAGTTCAATGGAACCGTCGGCCTTAATGTCCGACCTCACATCCAGCGTCACCCCCACGTTTTTTACGCCAAACTCCGTTGGTTTCCAAATGCCCTCGGCGCCTTTATCAAACTCCGTCGGGTAGCGGAACTCCCGAATGACTTCGACCACGGCCTGTTGTTTCGCCTTCGTCGTGACCCTGGGCGCCGACATCAAATCCACACCCTTCTTCTGGCTCAGCGCCCGGATAACGACCTGAAATTGTGGGTCCGAAAACACGCCCCCGGTCTGGCCCCCCTGAGGCACAGTCTCGAACTGGTTCCACCAGAATGCGGCATCACTTTCGAGCGGCATTTCGACAAACCTCGCCTGGATCTCCACCTGCAATTCCTTGGGCTTGGCCGCTGCGGGCTCGGACGTTCCCGCCGCCGGCGACGGCTCCCGATCCGCGCCCTGCAATTGCGCGGCGGTGGAAATGGCGAGCGTGAGCACGATCATGACCGATCCGACGATCACCGCGCCGCGGCTGAGCGGACGGCGATCCCGCCGCTCGTCCACGATCGCGAGCATGCGGCGCTCCAGCGTCGAGGGACTGGCCATGGCCACGGCATGCTGGGCAAAGAAGCCACGCTCCGCCACCGTCCGGGCGGCGTCGAAAAGCTGCGCGGCATATTCGTCGGGCGCCGTGCCCGCGCGCAGCACGAGATCGTCCGTCGCCTGCTCCTGGGCGACGCGCAGCGCCCGTGCGGCGATCCAGACGAGGGGGTTGGGCCAATAGAGCGCGCACGCCGCCTGCGCGAGCCAGCGAACGAGATAATCCTGGCGTCCGATGTGCCCCGCCTCGTGCCGCAGCGCCGCCATGATCCGCGCATCGCTCCAACTCAGCGCCTCGCTGGGTAGCATGAGCACTGGACGCAGGACACCCCAGGTCATCGGCACTCGGCATTCCTCGGAAACGCGGATATTCACGTCTCGCTCGATCTTCAACTCACGCCGGACGCTGCTCATCATTTCGCGAACTCGCGCATCACTCAACAAAACGCTTCGGTTCTCGAGACGACTCAACCTCCTACTCCCGACCAAACGATAGCCAAACAGGAGGAAGACGCCGCCCAGCCATGCGCCGAGAAGCACCTTGCGCCAGTCGGGAAACGTCCACGAGGTGTGGCGCGGCGCACTCGCGACGGAGTAGCCGGTCACGACAGTGTCCTCCACGGGAGCCAGCTTGAATGCGGTCATTGGGACGCTGATTTTCGTCGGCTGTTCCAGCGGGACCGACCAGCGGGGCGTCACGAACCGTGTCATCGGCAATAGCAGCACGATCACTAACCCAGCCAGCCAGACGAGATGGCGCTGCGCGGCGGTCGCGCCGCGCCACAGCCGGACGATCAAAGCGGCGGCGAGCAGGATCGCGGCGCTCTTCACGAGCAATTCGGAGAGGAACGGCAGAATGGATTCGATGTTCATGGGGAGGTTACTTTGATTTGGATTTGGCGGCCTTGATGATCGCTTCGATGCGCTGGAGTTCGTCGGCGGAGAGCTTCCCGCCTTCGGCATCGACCAGCGCGGCGACAGCACTGGAAAGCGAGCCGTCGAAGAAGGTCTGCACCACGCGCTTGAGCGCCGAACGGCTGGCCTTCGCGTGCGGTTCGGTGGGCAGGAAGATGTAGCGTGGGCCGTCTTCGCGGTGCTTGAGATGGCCTTTTTCTTCGAGGATGCGGAGCAGCGTGCGGACGGCGGAATAGCTGGGCGGATCGGGCAGGGCTTCGTGGACTTCCGCCGCGGCGGCTTCCCCGCGGGCGTAAATGATGTCCATGATCTGGCGCTCGCGGCGACTGAGATGCTGGCTGGATTTCGGAGGCATGCGAAATTTTTAGCATGCGATTCGACGGCGGCAAGGAAAGAATGCTAAAAAATTAGCACACCACGCGCGGGCCAAAGAAAACCGGCACCCAGTTGCCCGGGTGCCGGTGAGGAACTTGCTGGAGTGAGGCTGGCTTAGTTGGCCTTTTTCTCGGCCGGTTTGTCCGCGGGTTTGTCACCGGCGGGCTTGGCTTCGCCTTCTTTCTTCGGGGCCTTCGCACCGAACTTCGTGATCTTCACCACCGTGTATTCGGTGTCGCTGACCTTCTTGCGCAGACCGGCCACGTAGTCGCCGACCTTGATGTCTTCAAACTTCGCGTCGGCCTCGCCGTTCTTAATCGCCGTGGCATCAGTGATGACGTGCTTCACCTCGACGCCATCCTTGCGTTTCATGGTGAAGTTCTTGCCAGCAGCATCGATCGCGTCGGCGCGGCTGTTCATCGGGAGCGGTTTACCTTCGCCAGCCACTTTCTCGGCGGCAGCTTCGGGTTTGGCAGCGGGCTTTTCCGCCGGTTTCTTAGCCGCATCGGGTGCAGCTTCGGCTGCGGGCTTCGCTTTCTTTTCCGCCGCGAAGGAGCCAGCCGGCAGGCTGAGTGCGATCGCGGAGACGGTGAGGATACTGAGTAGTTTCTTCATGGTGTTTTTCATTCCTGATTACTGAGGGTTTTTGTTGGTGGCACCAACACAGCCTGCATACAAGCCGCGCTTGCCGAGGCTCCCGATAGAAAAATCGCTGCTTATGGTCAAGCTGGTTTTTGATCGTGACCGCCGTGGTCCCAGCGGGTTACGCGATGAGCCCATGCGCGCCGTGCTTCAACGTGTCAGTTCCGCCTCCGTGAGCGTGGATGGTGCCGTCACCGGAAACATCGGGCACGGCCTCGTGGTGCTGCTGGGCGTCGAAACCGCGGACACCGCCGAGGACGTGGCCTGGCTGGCCGCGAAGATCGTGAACTTGCGCCTCTTTGAAGATGAAGGCGGGCAGATGGTTCGCAGCGTGGTCGAGTCGGGCGGCGGCATCCTGCTCGTCAGCCAGTTCACGCTTTTCGCGAGCACGAAAAAGGGCACGAAACCGAGCTGGCATCGCGCGGCCAAGCCAGATCACGCGCAGCCCCTTTACGAACACGCGGTCGCGAAGTTTTCGGAAGCGCTCGGCCGCTCCGTGGCCACGGGCCGGTTCGGCACGATGATGCAAGTGTCGCTGGTCAACGACGGCCCAGTCACGCTGCTTCTCGACACAAAGGCGCGCGAATGAGTCTGCGAATTCTTTGCTCTCATATCACCCGTTGATTCGGGTAATCCACGGCGTCCCTCCGCCATGCCTTCACCTCTTCGCCGTTCGTTTCTATCGATAGCCGGGCTGGTCATTCTCGTCGTCGCCACGTTTTTCCGGCCCGTCCTCACCGCCCAGCAGGCGGCGGAGCTGAAACGCGGCGAGCAGGTGCGCGTCACGCGGGCGCAGATGCTCTTCTTCTACGGCAAGCCGCACCACATGGCGAAGAAGGACGAGCAATTCGAGGTGCTCGATACGCGGACGAATCAGGTCTTCGTCGCGGTGAAAGATGGCGAGCGGATCATCGCCATGTCGCTGCCTATCGATGCCGTAGAGCCGCTGAAAAAGGCGAAGGAGAAAGATCGCCTCGAGAAATCGACGGCGCTCTTCGCCGGGCTGATCCCGACGCTCAATCTGCGCATCGATCCGCAGGCGATGGAGGGTTTGCGCAAGGAGCCGCGCAGCTATGTCGAGGCCACGATCGAGGAAGCGGGCGGGAAGACCTTCGAGCACATCGCCGTGAAACTGAAAGGCTCGGCGGGCAGCTTCCAAGGCATCGACCAGCGCCCCGGTTTTTCGATCAACTGCTCCAAGTTCAAAGGCGGGGATCGCTTCCACGGACTGAAGCGTTTTCAGCTCAACAACTGCGCCCAGGACGGCACCGCGCTCAATGAACTTGTCGCCGGCGAAATGGCCCGCATGGCCGGTGCGCCGGCGTCGCGCTGCACCCACGCGCTAGTTTCGATCAATGGCCGCGAACTCGGCATCTATGTGCTCAAGGAAGGGTTCACCGAGGAGTTCCTCGCCGCCTTTTTCAAAAAGACCGACGGCCAGCTCTACGACGGCGGTTTTTGCGCGGAGATCGACGAGAAGATGGAGCTCGATCGTGGTGAGGAGACAAAGCGCGACGGCCTGCGAAAGCTGATCGCGGCGATGAATGAGGGCGATGCGAAGAAGCAATTCGAGCAGATGTCCGCGCTCGTCGATGTGGACGCCTACCTGCGCCACCTCTTCCTCGAAAACGTGTTCAACCACTGGGACGGCTATTCCTTCAACCGGAACAACTATCGCATCTACGAGGACCCGGAGACGGGCCGCTTTCACTTCATCCTGCACGGCATGGACCAGGTGTTCGGCGATGCGAATGCGAGCATCCAGCGCGACCCCGGCGGGCGGGCGGGCGCGGTTCTCTGGGGCCGCCCCGAGGTGCGCGAGCGCTACTGGAAACAGGCCGCTGACATCCACGAAAAGGTGCTCAAAGCCGTGGACTGGCCCGCGCGGGTGGAAGAGCACGGGCGCCGCTTACTGACCGCGCTCAGACCCGACAAAGCCAAGGAATACGAGCCGCGCATCGGCGAGGCGCGCAACCGGGTCTCCGAGCGGCTGAAGAAAGTGCGTGAGCTGCTCGAAGCCCCGCGCGTGGAGAATACGCTCCTGACCAAAGGCGTGGCTGAATTGAAGGCGGGCGCGTGGGCTCCGCAAGTCACCAACGCGGAGTCGAAGGAAGTCGATGAGGACGGGAAAAAGTGCCTCTATTTGAAAGCCACCGGCGAAGCGAACGCCTCGTGGCGCCTCAACGTCCCCGTGCCTGCGGGCAAGTATCGTTTCGAGGCGCGGCTGAAAACGCGCGGCGTCGATCCGCTCGTCACCGACAGCGGCGACGGCGCGGGGCTGCGCGTCTCGGGCGGCAATCGCAAGGAGCAGAAATCGCTCAAGGGCGACGCGCCCTGGGAAGCACTCAGCTACGAGATCAATTCCGGCGGCGGCGATGTCGCGCTCGTCGCCGAACTCCGCGCCAAGGCCGGTGAACTTTGGATCGATCGCGAGAGCTTGCGGATCGTCCGCGTGCCATGAGCGAAGGCGAACGCTTCGAGTTCAAGTTTCTCATCACCGCTGCCCAGCGCGACGAGATCTGCGGCGCCTTCAATGGCGCGCTGCGCCCCGACACGCTCGGCGGCAGCTCCGGCGTTTATCCCATCGTCAGCCTCTACTACGACACGCCCGATCGGCGCTGCTACTGGGAAGCATGGCGCGGCCTGCCGAGCCGGCGCAAACTCCGCATTCGCGTCTATGGCACCGCCGATGGCGACGTCGCGCCGACTAGTTTCGTCGAAGTGAAGCACAAGCTCGACGGCCTCGGCGTGAAACGGCGCCTGCACACTTCCCTCCCGCACGCCTTGGAGATCGGCCATGGCCGCGGCGAAACGGGTGCTTTTCCTCCAGCCGACGCGCGCGTCGTCCGCGAAGTGCATCGCATGGTCAACGTGGAGACCTTTCGCCCCGCCTGCATCATCCGCTACCGGCGCCATGCCTGCGCGCTCCATCTCGAAGACGCAGCCGAGCCGCTGCGCATCACCTTCGACGACCAACTCGGGGCGCGTTTCCGCGATCTCGAGCCCGCGCCCGACGACCGCCGCTGCGACCTGCCGCTGCTGCCCGACGACCACCTCGTCATGGAGCTGAAAGGCTTCGGTGCCGTGCCGGCCAGCGTCGCGCGGTTGCTCGCAAAAAGCCGATTGTCGCCCCGGAGTTTTAGCAAATACTGCGCGGCCATCCGCCTCTCCGGAGCTTCCTCCCCCCCATGATCGATCTCCCCGCGTTCGCGCCCCTGAACGACTTCATTACTGAAGTCAGCTCCTTGGAGCCGCACCACCTCAGCCCCGCCGAAGTCGTCTTTGCGCTGCTCCTCAGCTTCGGGCTGAATTGCCTCATCGCCGCGCTCTACAAGCGCACCTATCGCGGCGCCAGCTACTCGCAGGATTACGTCCACACGCTGCTCATCCTCGGCACCGTCGTCACCATCGTGATCATGGTGGTGAGCGGAAATAGCGCGACCGCGTTCGGCATGTTTGCCGCGTTCTCGATCATCCGTTTCCGCCGCTCCGTCACGCAGTCGCGCGACATCGGCTTCATCTTCTTCGCCATGGCCACCGGGCTCGCCGTCGGCGCTCGGGCCTACGTCATGGCTGCGGTCCTCACGCCCGTCGTGTGCTTTCTCATCCTCGCGATCTCACGGCTCGATGCCTTCGCGCCGCGGCGGCTCTCGCATCACCTCCGCATCCGCGTGCCCAATGAATTCGACTACGACCGCGAGTTTGCTTCGGCCTTCCGCGAATTCCTGAGCTACCACACGCTCGGCTCGGTCGAGACAGTCCAGGCGGGCCTCATGACGGAACTGCGCTACGACATCACGCTGCTCAATCCCGCGCGGGTCGGCGCCTTCATCGGGCAACTCCAGCACCTCAACGGCAACAACCGCATCCTCGTCACCTCCACCGGGGACAAGGCGGCGTCCAGCGACTAAGCGACCGCGCTCTCGGGCTTCGCCGCGCCTTTCAGCACCAGCGCCTTCGCCTTTTCGGTGCCGTCGAGATCGGCCTGCTGGTAGGCGCCGAAGTCATTGAACCAGTACTTCTTCGCCCACTTGTACATCCAGTGCTGCTCGGGGATTTCCTCGCCCGGCAGCCATTGCGAAAAGCGCGGCTCCATCGCGTCGAGCTCGGCCATCGCGGTGCCGCGCATCGTCGTGTCGCGCGCGCCATGTTTGACGACGAGTTCTTTCACCAAATCCGGTCGCTCGAGCACGACGCAGCCGCGCGTGTGCTGCGCGCTGAGTTCGCGGAAGTCTTTGAGAAACGTGGAGTCTCGCATCGTGGCGAAAACGCCGCGCTCGTCGCGGATGTTTTCAGTCGCGAATTGAATGATGGGGCATGGCTCGATGTCGCCGCGCGGATTCACATGATGGCTGATGCCGGTACTCATCGGGCAGAGTGCCTTGCCGTCGCCGTCGTAGTAGGCGTCGATTATCGCGATGGGAACTTTCACACGCATCTCGACGACGAATCTCCGCACGCGCACGAGCTGATCCGGCCGCAGCGCGAGCGCGGGATTCATCTTCGGGCCGACGGGCCGATACGTGTGAAACCACGCGTAGTGGACGCCGCGCGCGACAAGTTCCTGCAGCCACGATTCGGTGCAAAGGTCGTCGATATTCGTCTGGCACACGCTCGTCGCCACGCCGGTCAGGATTTTCTCGCGCAGGCACGCATCGAGCCCTCGCAGAGTCCGCACGAAGACTTCCTTTTTTCCCCGCCGCTCGTCGCTGACGATCTCGCGGCCCTCGATGGAAATGAGCGGCGTCGTGTTGCCAATTTGGCGCAGCCGGCGCGCGATTTTATCGGTGATGAACTGGCCGTTCGTGAAGACCTGAAAATATGCGTCGGGGTGCGCCGCGAGCAGGTCGAGCAGCCCGGAGTGCATGAACGGCTCGCCGCCGAGGATGCCGAAGAACGAGTTCCCGTGGGCCTTCGCGTCGGTGATCGTGCGGTTCAAAGTCGCGAGGTCGATCTCGGTGCGCTCGGCCTCGACATCGACCCAGCAGCCCTGGCAGCGCAGGTTGCAGGAGTTCAAAATCGAGAGGTAGAGAAATGGCGGGAAGTATTCTCCACGCTTGATCCGGCGCTTGAAGCGCTCGACCGAAAGCATCCCTTTCACGCCGAAATTCCACGCGAACTTCGCGAGTAAACGCGGGTCGGTGGTGCGGACGATGCGGGCGGCGAGAGCGGGAAACATGAGCGCGCAGACGGTCGCCCATCGCCGGCTTCTTTCCAAACGGAAAGCAAGAACCGGAATAATTGATGAGGTGCTTTCGGGATTGCACCGGCGTTCTGCAACTGCGCGACGGTTTGCGGGTTTGAGAAATTGTTACTCCGCGCCGGATCAAGGCGTCTGGAAGACAGACATTTTCGCTCACATGAATCTTCGCATTTTTTCTCTCCTACAGATCGCGCTCGGGCTCGTGGCGGCGACTCCGCTGCGTGCGCTCGATGAAGCTCCGACGCCGGATCAGCTCGCTTTTTTTGAGAAGAAAATACGGCCGGTGCTTTCGGAGAAATGCTACAAATGCCACTCTGAGAAATCGGAGAAAATCCGTGGCGGACTGACCCTCGACACGCGCGAAGGCATCCGGCGCGGCGGCGACAACGGTCCTGCAGTGGTGCCGGGAAGCCTCGACGACAGCCTGCTCATCGACGCGGTGCGATACTCGAGCAAGGACACGGCAATGCCGCCGGAAAAAGCTGGAGGCCAACTGGCGTCAGAGACGATCGCCGATTTCGAGGCATGGGTGAAAATGGGCGCGCCGGACCCGCGAGATGGGGCCGCGAAAATTGTGAAGAAGTTCGACACGGAGGAGGCGAAAAAGTGGTGGTCGTTCCAGCCGGTGCAGGCGCCTGCTGCGCCAGCCGCGAGCCCTTGGGCGCGAACTGAGATTGATCGTTTCGTCGCCGCAGGATTCGCGGCAAAGAAGTTGAAGCCGGTCGCCGATACCGATCCCTCGACGCTGTTGCGACGGCTTTACTTCGACCTGATCGGACTCCCGCCGACGCCGAAGGAACTCGACGCATTCTATAAAGAATGGACTGCTGCCGGCACGGGCCAATCGGCGGTCGGGAATCAGCAATCGGCAATCGCGAAAGTCGTCGATCAGCTGTTTGCGTCGCCGCAGTTCGGCGAGCGGTGGGGGCGGCACTGGCTGGATGTCGCGAGGTTTGCGGAATCGACCGGGAAGGAAGCGAACATCGCGTTTCCAAATGCGTGGCGGTATCGCGATTACGTCATCGCGGCGTTCAATGCGGACAAGCCTTTCGACCAATTTATCCGTGAACAAGTTGCGGGCGATTTACTTCCCGCGGCAGACGACAAAAAACGCGCGGAGCAGGTGGTGGCGACGGGATTTCTCGCGATCGGGCCGAAGGGGTTGAGCGAGCGGGACGGGCGGCAATTTGCGCTCGATGTAGCGGATGAGCAGATCGATACGGTATCGCAAGCTTTCCTCGGAATGACGGTGGCGTGCGCTCGTTGCCACGATCACAAATTCGACCCGATCCCGCAGCGTGACTACTACGCGATGGCGGGCATCTTCCTCTCAACTAACACGCGATATGGCACGCCGCAGGCGCTTCAAAACCGGCACTCCACGTCGCTGCTCGAGCTGCCGAAAGGCGCGGATGCGCCGACGCTCGGCGGGACGATTTCGGTCGATCAAGCGAAGCGCAAACACGCGCAACTCGCGTCGTTGAAAAAGGAGCAGGAGGCGATGTTTCGCGAACGTCTCGCAAATCGCGACAAGGCTCCGCAGCCGCAGAAGCAACGGCGCGCGCTCCAGATGATTTCTGAGATCGGAGAGCTCGAGACGGAGCTGAAAACATTCGACGAGACGGGATATGAAAAGGCGCTCGCGATGGGCGTGGAGGATTTCAGCAATGCGGCGCCGAGTGGGTTTGGCGCAGGGTTTGGCGAGATGATGCGGCAGCGGATCAACCAGCGCTTCGGGGGTCGTCCGCCTGAGTTTTCCCGCATCGGAGACAGTGCGCTTTACGCCCGCGGCGACGCAGATAAGCCGGGCGAAAAAGTACCTCGCGGATTTGTGAGCGTGCTAAGCGTGGCGGCGGCCCCGCCCATTCCGGCGAGTGAAAGCGGGCGGCGCGAACTCGCAGACTGGATCGCGAGCACGGCGAATCCGCTGACGGCGCGGGTGATCGCGAACCGGACTTGGCACTGGCTTTTCGGACAAGGGATCGTGGAGAGCACGGATAATTTCGGGACGACGGGCACGAAGCCGAGCGACCAAGCGCTGCTCGATCACCTCGCCACACGGCTTGTGGCGGATGGGTGGTCGATCAAAAAGCTGATCCGCGAAATCGTGCTGAGCCGCGCATATCAGCTCTCGTCGGCGTTCGATGAAAAGGACTTCGCCGCCGACCCCGAGAACGCGCTCGTGTGGCGAATGAACCAGAAGCGCCTGGACGCCGAGTGTGTCCGAGACGCGATGCTGAGTGTGGCCGGCACACTCGATTTGAAGCCGCCGACGGCCTCGCTCATCGCGCGCGCCGGCGACGGCCCGATCGTGCGGCGCGGACGGCGCGGCGGAATCGGCGAGGAAGCGATCGTTAATGCGGCCGGCAATCAACGGAGCGTGTATCTGCCGGTGGCGCGCGATGTTTTGCCGGACGCGCTGGCGGTGTTCGATTTCGCCGAGCCGAGCCTCGTGACGGGCTCGCGCGAGACGACGAACGTCCCGTCGCAAGCGCTCTACATGCTCAACAGTGCATTCGTCAGCACGCAGTCGCAAGCGCTCGCGCATCGTGTGCTGGCGGCCTTTCCCGGCGGACCGAATGGCGGCGCGGCGGCGAGTTTCGATCCACGAATCACGGCGCTCTACTGGCAGGTTTTCAGCCGCGCGCCCAATGCGGTGGAGCGGCAGGCGGCGTCCGCTTTTCTTTCAAAGTTCCCCGCCAACTGGAGCAAAGGCGACAACTCCGCGCCCGGTCTCCGTGATGCCGTCGGAGTCAAAGCCGCGTGGACGAGCCTCTGCCGCGCACTCTTTGCCAGCGCGGAATTCCGATACCTCAACTGACCCTCAAATATGAACGAAGACTTCTGCACTTGCGGCGATGTGACGCCGCTTTTCACGCGGCGCGATATTTTGAGACAGATGTCGTGCGGTTTCGGTTACCTCGCTCTGGCGGGGCTCACGGCCGGGGCGGCGGAGAGCGCGAAGCCGGGCGGGCCGCTCGCGCCACGGGCTCCGCATTTTCCAGCAAAAGCGAAGCGCGTGATCTTTCTCACGATGCGCGGCGGACCGTCGCATGTGGACACATTCGACTACAAACCGAAACTGACCGCGGACACCGGACGGCCCGGAAAACGGCCTGGAACCAAGCTGCTCGGGTCGAAGTGGAATTTCGCGCAATCGGGAAAGAGCGGGCTGTGGATCTCGGAACTGTTTCCGAATCTCGCGAAGCACGCGGATGAAATGTGCCTAATCCGCTCGATGCAAACCGACCTCCCGGCGCACCCGCAGGCGCTCGTGAAACTGCATACGGGCAACTCGCAGTTCGTTCGCCCGTCGCTCGGCGCATGGACGCTTTACGGCCTCGGGACGGTGAATGAAAACCTGCCCGGCTTTGTGACGCTCACGCCGCCGAGCGCTTTCGGAGGCGCGCAGAATTATGGGAGCGCGTTCCTGCCCGCGATTTATCAGGCCACGAAAATCGGCGCCGACAATCGGCCGATCGACGGCGCAGAGGTGCGCAATCTTTCCACGAATTTGAGCCCGAATGCACAGCGCGCGGAACTCGACCTCGTGCAGCAACTCAACCGTGAGAAGCTCGCGCGCGACCGCGTGAACCCGGACATCGAGGGCGTGATCGAGTCGTATGAGCTCGCATTCAAGATGCAGAGCCAGATGCCACAGGTGCTCGATCTTTCGAAGGAAAGTGATGCGACGAAAAAGCTCTACGGCATCGACGACGGGGCGACAGACGACTTCGGGCGCAAGTGTTTGCTCGCGCGGCGGATGGTCGAGGCGGGTGTGCGATTCGTGGAGATCACGCATGGAAATTGGGACCAGCATTTCAACCTCGGGGTCGCGCTCGCGAACAACTGCCGCGCGACCGATCAGCCGATCGCGGGACTGCTCACCGATTTGCAATCGCGCGGCATGTTGAAGGATACGCTCGTTGTGTGGGCGGGTGAGTTTGGCCGCACACCGCATGCGCAGGGTGGCGACGGGCGCGATCACAATAACAAGGCATTCACTGTCTGGATGGCCGGCGGCGGCGCGAAAGGCGGGATGAGCTACGGGCAGACCGACGACTACGGATACGAGGCGGTGGAGAACAAAGTTCAAATCCACGACCTGCACGCAACGCTGCTAGCGATGCTCGGACTCGATCACGAGAAGCTCACGTTCCGTTACGCCGGGCGCGATTTCCGCCTCACGGATGTCGCGGGGAATGTCGTGAAAGAAATCATCGCATGAGAGATTCGCGTGAATGAACGCGCGCAACTCGCGTCAGTTACGAACGTTAGTTTCACCGCAAAGCTGATCGGCCAAGCACGGCGCGGCTTCGCTCAAAGTTCAAAAAACAAGCACAAACAAAAACATGAAAGCACTAACCACCATCCTCGCGACACTCGCGTTGACCACCGCATTCACCTTCGCCGAAGACGAAGTGAAACCCGCCAAGCCAGGCTCGCCCGGCGCAAAACCCGCCGACACGACCGCGACGGGTGCCGTGGCTCCCGCTGATGCCGCACCGGCGGGCGTCGTGAAAGCCAAGCCCGGTTCGCCGGGAGCGAAGCCGGCGCCAGCCGATGCTGCCGCGCCGGGCAAAGCTAAGCGCGACCCGGCCGAGATGTTCAAGAAGCTCGACGGCAACAGCGACAATTCGATCAGCCTCGAAGAGATGAAGGACAGCCCGATGGGCAAGAAGGACGCCACAAAGGCAGAAGAAACCTTCAAGAAGATGGACAAGGACAGCGACGGCAAAGTGACGATGGAGGAGTGGAAAGCCGCGCACGAAGGCCACGGCAACAAAAAAGCCGCGAAGTAACACACGAAGCGGCTTAGCCGTAAGATCCAGCGCCGCACCCGCTACAGCGTGTGCGGCGTTTTTGCTTAAATTGATTGGTCTGATTTCAATCAATGTAAGGACGGGCGACGTTGATCGCTCGCAACTGAGAAAGCCCGCTGGTTCTCTCGCGCGGAGAAGCTGAGCGAACGCCTTGTTCGTCTGCAGAACTGGACTTTCGACAGCGCTCAGTTTCGGCCACGACGCGGGTCGGCGTGAGTGGACTTACTTCACTGGCGATTTGATTTTCGCAACCCAGCTTGGGATCGGCGATCCCGGCTACAGAATTACGCGGAGGGGCGGTAGGATTTTGTTGCGCCGCTAACGGGATCTACCTGAAGCGTAAAAAAGTTAATCTTCTTCTTGTCGGCGCCCGCTTCTGGCTTGTCCAAATTTGCGGGAAGCTCGAGCCCTTGAAGAGTCATGAACCATTGTTTCGTGACTGGTCCCGTGCTGCTGGAGCTAACCGAGGTGGGATCCGTAATCGTCAGATCGGTGGAACCGTCTTGAAGGAATCGAAACGACACGTATCGATACTCGCGGCCGACTCCCGGGATTTCCGGTGCTGTAAAATCGAGAGAAGCGTCCTTGGCGGTCGCGCCCGTCGTACCGGCTTTCGTGGCGTCGCTGATGAGCGAGGAAAGCGCGCCTTCATTGATGACGACCGAGGAGGGAAGCCGCTGGATCTTGTTCACTGGGATGGCCGCGCCGGACTCGAGAATCTCGAATGCTTGAAATGCGCGGTACCGTCCAGTCGAAGGCTTGGTCTTATCTTCGCCGGGTGCCTCAGGATCTCCAAATTTGTAAAACCGAACCTCAATCGCGCGATTTTTGCTGAGCGCCTGCTGCCGTGCAAGCGCCAGCTGATCAGTGAGAAGTTGCGAGCCCTGAGTGAGCTGCGAGCCGCGGATGATCGTCGTCGCTGCCGGGACGGTGAAACCGATGATGATGGCGATGATCGCGCAGACGACTAGGAGCTCGACGAGTGAAAAACCAGCGCGGCGGAATGTGAGGCGGGATGGGGTCATGTGGGAGAAACCTTTCTCGGCCAACTTACCGGCTATGGCGGACTCTGCCATTCGATTTTTTCGCGTGTCGTCTTGTCTAGAAATCGAGTCAGGCTTTCATCTCGACATCGATTCGAGAGATTGCGCCTCATGGCCGCGATGGATCTTCACTCGATTTCCAGTCTGAAAAAAGTGGCGCTTGCTGGCCGCGTCGAGGCGCGGGTTCACGCGCAGATCGATGCGATCAACCGCAAAGAAACGCGCGACGGGAAGCCGTTTTTCGAGGTCGCGCTCGCGGACGCAGAGACGCGGATGACGCTCCGCGCATGGAGCGATGCACCGGCATTTGAGACGTGCGAGGGGCTCCTAGCGGGCGCGTTTTTGGAGGTGAGCGGGGAGTTTGCGCACGGCGCGGCTTACGGGCTGGAGTCGAAAAAGTGGACGTGTCGGGAACTCACGCCCTTAGAGCGCGAGGCGCTGCTCGGGGGCACGGCGGAGCTTCGCGAAAAGCAGATGGCTGATTTTGCAACGATTACGGATGCCGTGGCGTCGATGGATGATCCGCGGCTGCGCGGGCTCGCGGAGCTTTTTTTGCACGATTTCGGAGACCGTTTTCGACGCGCGGCGGCGGCGCGCACTTATCATCACGCTCGGCGCGGCGGGCTCGTCGAGCACACTGCTCAGATGCTGCGAAGCGCGCTCGCTATGGCGGGCGCTTACCCGGTTTTGAATCGCGACCTACTCATCGCCGGCGTGCTTTTCCACGACTCCGGGAAGCTGTGGGAAAACGCGCTGCCAGCCGACGGATTTCAGATGCCTTTTGACGAGCGCGGCGAACTGCTCGGGCACATCACGATCGGCATCGAGCTCGTGAATTCGCTCTGGAGAAAGCTTCTTGCGACCGACGCTGCGGCTAGTTGGTCGCAGCTTTCGCCGTCGAGCGAAGACGCGCGGCTGCACCTGCTGCATCTCGTCGCTGCGCATCACGGCGAGCTGCAATTTGGCTCGCCCGTGCCGCCAAAAACGCCGGAAGCGTGGGCGCTTCACTACGTCGATAATCTCGATGCGAAGATGGAGATGCTCGCCGCCGGCTACGCGTCGTCGAAGCAGCTCGCGCCGCGCATTCAAGAGCGCGCGTGGCCCCTGCCAGGAAATCTGGTCGCGCCGCTGCCCGCCATCGCCCCGCCCGCCGATCGTATTTAACCGCGGATTGCGCGGTAAAAAAGGGTGCCCATTCGCCCGCGTATAATTCCTGTGGCATCCGTCGGGATATCGGCCACCGTTTCCCCTGGTCGCGATTATGAAACACAAGCTGCTCATCGTGGGGACGGCGTTGGCGCTTGCGAGCGGCGGCAATCTTTTTGCAATAGACGCACTTCTCCGCGCGTCGATCACCCTCGATACGGCGCCGCACCAACGCTCCGCGGCGATGCAGCTCGAGATGCTTGGCTTCAGCGTGGACGGTCCCGATTTCATCCGCGCGATTTCCACGGCGCATCGGCCGCTCATCGACCTTTTTCTCGCCGCTGGGGTCGATGTGAACGCGGCTGATGACAGTGGTTGCACGTCGCTTTTCGCGGCAGCGATTTCGCAGCAGTGGGAGCTTGCCGGCGAGCTTTTGAAATTGGGCGCCGACGCGAAGCTCGCGGACGACGATGGGCGCACGCCGCTGATGGCGGCAGCGATTCGCGGCAACGAGGCTTTCGCAAAAACGCTCCTCGAGCGCGGTGCCGACCCGAGCGCTGCGGATGATGACGGCCACACCGCATTGCATTTCGCGGTGATCGCGAAGCAGCCTGCGCTCGTCGCGCTACTGCTGCCGTTCGTCCAGACTTTCGCCGATCCGTGCTGCAAGGAGAGAGGACTTTTTGCCCACGCAGTGGCGACGCGCGACTGGAAAATCATCGAGCCTATTCTGCAGAAAATGCCCGCGAACCTGCTCTGGAACAGCGATTCGCGCGCGCTGCTTACCGACGCGATCCGCGGCCGCGATGTCGCGCATGTGCGGCTTTTGCTAGGCAAACACCTGAACGCGCCGACACCAGAGGGACGCCGCCAACCGCTCCTCGCCTACGCGCTGATCGACGACAATCGCACGGCTTTCCAGCTCCTCCTCGATGCGGGCGCGGACCCCAACACGCCGCTTAACACGCCCGCCGAAAAAGAATTCCGCGACCTCATCCCGAAAAGCACCGTCCGCGAATATCTAGGATCCGAGCCGGGCATGAACCTCCTCATGCTAGCCGCCGGACTCGGCCGTTCCGAATACGTGAAGCTTTTACTCGAGCGCGGCGCGACACGCGGCGCATCCACCACGAGCAAATACAAGCTCGTCCCCCTTTACTTCGCCGCGTGGGCGGAGTGTGCCGAGGCGCAGCAGCTTTTGCTCGACGGCGCGCCGACTCCCGACGTGGCGCGGATCGAAATCTCTCTCGGCTCACAGCGCGCGATCTTCATGAAAAATAACGTGCCAGTTCTCAGCACAGACATCTCGACCGGGCGCTCCGGTTTTGGCACGCCGGAGGGCCGTTTCGTCGTCACGGACAAACATCAGGATCACCGGTCGACCATTTATAAAGTGCCGATGCCGTTTTTTATGCGGCTGAGCTGCCGCGAATTCGGCCTGCATGAAGGCAACACTGGCAGCACATTTGCCTCTCACGGCTGCATCCGCGTTCCGGCCGAAGCCGCCCGCCGCCTTTATCGCGAGGTGCCGATCGGCACGCTCGTCACCATCGGGCCTTGATGCCACTGGCATCGCGCGGTTTGTGGCTGACACCGCGCGGCGCGCAGCCTACCAACTCCGCGCAGTGAGTCGCCCCACGCCGCCCTGGAAAATCTCCGACGTGCTCGACTTCGAGTTCCTGCTCGCGGGCGACGACGCGCTTCCTGCGGAGGAGTTGCGCGAGCGCGACCGCGCCATCTTCGTTGAGAAGATCGCGCCCACTCTGTCGCAGGAGTCCGCGGACGATCGGCGTGCCGTGCTGCGCGCGTGGGTCGCCGAGCGCCGCCGCAGAGCGACGGACGAGTTGCCCGGCGAGCAATTCATCACCGGCTGGCAGACGCTGCTCACGCTCGCAGTGCTCGGCGGGCTGCTGCTTGGCGGCGGGCTCACGATGCAGCTTTTGCGATACTCCGGGGCGGAGCCGCTGAATGCGCTCGTCTTTCTCGCCTCCACGCTCGGCCCGCAGTGGTTGCTGATTTTCGCCGCTCTGCTGTTCTGGATCGAGCGGCGCACGACGCGCTTTCTCACCGATTGGCGACCGCTGCGGGCGCTGCTCGCGGGACTCGTCGCGCTCTTCGGCGCGGGCGCGCGGCGGCTGCACGGCGAGTCGCGCGTTCGCTTGCAGGCGGCCATCGGCAGGCTCGCGGGGAAAAGCGAAATTTACGGCTCAATGGCCACGTGGCCGCTGCTCGTCGTCACGCAGATTTTCGCCGTCTCGTTCAACGTCGCGATCCTCGCGATGCTTCTCGCGCAGCTCCCCGCGCGCGAACTACGATTCGGCTGGCAGACGACATGGGGAGCTCCTGAGCAGGTCGCGCGCGTCGTGGGTGTGCTTGCCGCGCCGTGGGCGTGGGCGCCGAATTCGCACCCATCGACTCAGGAAGTCTTCGACACGAAATACGCGCCAGGGCAGGCCCACAAGACGCTTCCGGGCGCGGCGATGCGCGCATGGTGGCCATTCCTTTTCTACGCGGTCGCCTGCTACGGCCTCGTGGTGCGCGTGGCATTTCTGATTCTTGCGGCGGTTAAGATGCGACGTTCTCTTGCCGCGCTCACATTTAATCATGCGGACGCGAACGCGCTTTGGCGCAGGCTTTCAGGGCCATCGGTCACTACGCAACCGACGGGTAATCTTCAAGTGCCCGAGGTAACGAACGTGCCGCCGATACACTCCGGCGTCGCGGGCGATTGCCTCGCGCTGGTCGCGGACGAGGTCGCGCAGCCGGTTCAGGAAATGGCCGCGGAACTCGCCTCCCGTTTTCGCTGGCGCCTCGGCGAAACGCTGCCGGTGAAGATCGACAACCGGCGCGCCTGCGCCGATCAGCTCGCTCGTCTTCGCGAGACCGCACCGTCCCTCGCGGGCGTCGTGATCACGATCCCCGCGGCGCGCGATCCCATCGTTGCGATCGCGCTTTTTATCCGCGAAGTGATATCCGCCGCGGGCGCAAAACCGGAGGTGCTCATCCTGCTGCTCGCGGACAAATCTCAGACCGAGACTGCGTTGCGGGTGAAATACTGGCGCGATTTGCTCGCGATCCACCGTCTGCACGTCGGGCTGGAGACGCTGTGCCACAAATGAACAGCGACACTCCCACGTTCGCGGTCGTCGGCGCAGTGAACCACGGAAAATCGTCCGTCGTCTCGACGCTCGCGGAGGATGATTCGGTGCATGTCAGCGCAATGCCGGGGGAGACGATCGAGGCTCAGCGGTTCTCGCTCGGTGATCTGTTCGTTTTCTACGACACGCCCGGTTTTCAAAACGCGCCGGAGGCGATCGACGAACTGCGCGGCGCAACGCAGGTGAACGATCCACTCGCGGTTTTTCGCGAGTTCATCGCGCGACATAGGGACGCCACGGAGTTCGATGCAGAGCGCCGGCTCTTCGCGCCGATCGTCGAGGGCGCGGGCGTGATTTACATCGTCGATGGCTCGCGCCCGGCGCTGGAGATCAATCTCGCGGAGATGGAAATCCTGCGGTTCACGGGTCAGCCGCGGCTTGCCATCATCAATCGCACGAGCGCCGACGATCATGTGCAGGACTGGAAGCGGCGGCTGGGTCAACACTTCAATGCGGTGCGCGAATTCAACGCGCACGCCGCCACTTTCGCCGACCGCATCGACCTGCTCGAAACGCTCGCAGGCATCGAGCAGAGCTGGAAGCCGAAACTGACGCGCGCCGTGCAGGTGCTGCGCGCGGAGTGGGATTCGCGGCTCTCCGATTGCGTGGAGATCATCGTGCAGATGCTCGTCCACTGCCTCACTCACACGGAGACGCAGCTTTTGAAAAGTGACGCCGAGAGAGCGCGGAAGCTGCAAGCGGCGGATTTGAAGGGCGCATTTGAGAAATGGATTTCGAATCGCGAGGCGCGCGCCCATCGCGACATCATTTCGCTTTTCCGACATCGGCATGTGAAGACTGGAGCAAGCTCCGACGCGCTGTTCGACAGCGGCATTTTCAGCGACGAAACGTGGCGCGCATTCGGTCTCAGCGGCGGTCAACTTGTCGCCGCCGGTGCGATTACCGGTGCCGCAGGCGGCGTCGTTTGGGATCTGGTGACCGCGGGCCATTCGATCGGTATCCCGACCTTTGTCGGCACTGGCATCGGCGCGGCGAGCGCGTTCATTTTGGGCAAGAGCCGGCCGGAGATTGACGTGAAGTTGCCGGGCGGATTTGGCGCTTGGAAGCTTGGCGGACGCTCGATGAAAGTCGGCCCCTACAAAGCGGACAACTTCCCCTGGATTTTGTTGGACAGGGCATTCGGCGTCTTCGGCAGCGTCGTTAATCGCTCACACGCGCGGCGTGATCAGGCGACTCTCGACACGGCGGCATTGCAATCCGCAATGACAGAATCAGGCATCGCGACGGCGAACTGGAGCGGTGAAGAGCGACGCACGGCGCAGAAGATTTTTGCGAGAATCCGGCAGGATAAAATCACTCCCGAAGACCGCGACACGCTGCGGAGCCTCCTGCTGGCGAAGCTCGTGAAGGGCTAGCTGGCATCACATCCTCCCAACACCGCATCCACAGCCGCGATCATCGTCCCCGCAGGGATGCGCTCCATCGCCGCCCCGCGCATCCGCGGCTCGAAGCGCGTGAGCGGCGCATCCGGCTGCGCCGCCGAAATCACCACAGCCCGCTCGTGCCGCGGTCGCCAGTGAAACGGATTCGTCACACCAAAAAGCGCCACCTGCGGAGTTCCGAACGCCGCCGCCAAATGAACCGCCGCCGTGTCGCAACTTAAGCAAACACGAGCCTCCGCGAGAACCGCGGCAAATCCGAGCAAGTCGATCTTCCCCGATAAATCCACACACGGCTCTGCCAGCGCGTCTTGAATTTTTGCAATATGCGCGTGCTCGAAATCATCCGCTCCGCCCGTGATTACGCACCGCAAGCCATGCACCCGCCGCACATGCGCGATCACCTCCGCCCAGCGCTCAGGCACCCAGTATTTCTCCGAGCGCGCCGTCCCCGGATGCACCACCGCGAATGGACCACCGCTTGCCAGACCCACGGCTTTCGCTCTCCGCTCCTGTGAAACATCGAGCGCCAGCGGAGCTGTCTCATCGTCGGGCGGCACACCATCCATCCCGCGCAGCAAATGCAAATAATGTTCACTCGTGTGATGCTCTCGCACCGCCGAATCGACGAACCGATTGTACGCCAGCGCGCGAATCCGCGACCGCTTCACCGACTCAAAGCTGACCCGCTGACGCGCCCCCGAAAGCAGCGCAAAAAACGCCGACCGATCGTTCCCCGTGAAATCGAAACACACATCGAATCGCCCGCTCGCAAGCCGGCGCCAAGTCGAAAAATTCGACCCTGCCAACCGCACATCCACCCCCGGAATCGCCGGCAACAAATCCGCGCACCCCGCTGCCACCGCCAGGGTAATCCGCGCCCCCGGAAACCACCGCCGCAAAACCGCCAACGCTGGCGTCGTCAGCACCAAATCCCCAATCCTCTTGAGCTGCAGCACGAGGATATTCATCGGCTCATCGCCGCGTGATATGCCTCCAGCAACCGCTCCCGGAAATGCTCCCAGGTAAAATTCTCCACCGCCCGCGCTCGTCCCGCCGAGCCGAGCCGCACGCACAAATCCCGATCTCCGTGCAGTCGCGCCAGTGCTGCCGCCAGCGCATCGGGATCATCCGCTGGAATCACAATCCCATTCACGCCGTCGATCACCACATCCCCAGATTCGCGCGTCGAAATCTGCGCCAACCCACACGCCGCCGCCTCGTAAGTCGCCTTTGCGCTCCCCTCGCAGCTCGACGGGAAAACATGCACCGTTGCCGACCGATAGCACTCCTCCACTGCGCCGACGAATCCCGGCAGCCGCACATTTTCAGTCCCAAATTCCCGCAACCATTTCTCCATCTCAGGATGCACCGTGCCTACCAGCACCAGCTCCGCATCGCGCAAATTCAACGCCTTCCAAGCCCGCAAAAGATGATGCACCCCTTTCCTTTCGATGAGCGCCCCGACGAACACGGCTCGAAAAATCTCCGGCTCTTTTCCCGCCGGCGTGAACCGCTCAACATCCACCCCACGCTGATGCCGGAACAACTTCTCCTTCGCCACCCCCGCCGACAAAAACGTCTCCTCCGCCTTTTCAGACAGCACCAAAATCAAGTTCGCTAAATCGTATTCCTCCAGCATCTGCTGCCGTGAAATCAGCAGCCGATTCTTCCATCCTGAAAACCCGCGCAACGCCGCACGTTCCCGCTCCGATTTCGTCAACCGGTCCGGCTTCACCTTTCCTTTGTGCCGATGCCATGTCGGAATTTCGATGACGCTTGGAATTCCCTGCTGCCGCGCCACGCGCAGCGTCCGCACGCACTCGCCCGACCATCCGTGGAAAAGATCGAACGCCCCGCGTTCAAGCGCCCGCGCCGCTTCCCGGTCGAGCGCGTGCTTTTTCGCCGCGTAGTAAAACTCCCGTTCGAGGAACCACGAAAGCATCCGCACCGGATGCCGCTCCAACGTCAGAATCCGCTCCCGTGGCAAATCCGACGCCCGATTTTCAAACCCAATCGCCTGCCCCAAAATCCCCGCGCGCGCCACCGCGCGCAGCGTCTCATGCGCCACGGCATCAAGCCCGCTGCCGCCGATGCGTGCAGAAGTTGCGTAGAGAATTTCGCCTGGGAGACTCAAATTTTGAATTTTGAATTTTGAATTTTGAATTGGAATGCGCCCCGCGCTCGTCGAGCGGGAGGATGCCGGTGAATTCAAAATTCAAAATTCAAAATTCAGAATTGGCTCGATGAGAATTGGTCTCGTCCGGCGCGGATACTCGGCCACCGGCGGCGCGGAAGCCTACCTTCTCCGCCTCGCCGCCGCGCTCGGCGGCGCGGGACACGAGCCCATCATTTTCTCCGACTGCAAATGGCCTGAAGCCGCACTGAAGCAGCCCGGCGTCGAACTTGGCCAAATCGCATGGGACGTACGCGGCGCGATGGAATTCGCAAACGTATTCCCGCAACTCAGCCCGAAATACGACTGCGGCTTCATCCTCAGTCTCGAGCGCATCTGGGCCTGCGACGCGTTCCGCGCAGGCGACGGCGTCCACTCCGCGTGGCTCGATCGACGCGCAAAATACGAGCCGCGCTGGAAAACTTTCCTCCGCCGCTGGAATCCGAAACACCGCCAAATCCTGCGTCTCGAACGCACGCTCTTCTCCGGCGGAGCGGGTTGCGTGATCGCGAATTCCAAAATGGTGAAACGCGAAATCGAGACGCACTTCCCGTATCCGGCCGACCGCATCCACGTCATCTACAACGGAGTCCCCTCACCCGCCGCGCCCACCGATTCGCGCGCTGAGATCCGCCGCGAACTCGCTCTGGCGGACGACGAATACGTCCTTCTTTTCGCCGGCTCCGGCTGGGAACGAAAGGGCCTGCGCTTCGCCATCGACGCTCTAAACCGCGCTCGTCTCCCGCACGCCACCCTGTTCGTCGCCGGACGCGGAAAATCCCGCGCAATGGCCGGCTCCGAGCGCGTCCGTTTCCTCGGCCCGCGCTCCGACATCCCTCGCCTGCTCGCCGCCGCCGACGCATTCATCCTCCCCACGATTTACGACCCGTTTTCCAACGCCTGCCTCGAAGCACTCGCCGCCGGCCTCCCCGTCATCACGACCCGCGCGAACGGCTTCGCCGAAATCATCGAGCCCGGAATCCACGGCGAAGTGATCGACCAACCACACGACATCGACGCGCTCGCCTCCGCCATCACCCGCTGGGATTCCCCGGAAAAGCGAGCCGCCATCCGCCCGCAACTGCTCGCCCTCGGCGCGCAATTTTCAATCGAAGAAAACCTCCGTCAGACGCTCGCGCTGCTTCCGAAATAGCCTCCGCTATTCCAACGCCGCCCACACGCGATGCACGTCGTCGTGGTCTTCCAGCGCCTGCAAAAACTCCCCGACCTCCCCGCGCTGCTCCTCGCTCAACGCGACCTTGTTTTTCGGGATGTATCCAAACTCGCTCGTCACCACCGTCCATCCATTCTTCCCGAGCCACTGCGACACCGTGTGCAAATCCGCCCGCTCGCACAAAAACCGCGCGCCCGTCCGGTCCGCCGGAATGTCGTCATTTTCGTCATGCGAAAGCGGCTCCACATTCTGTGCCCCCGCCTCGATCGCCGCCTCCTCCAGATCGATCCCAGCATCGACGTGATGCGCCTCGACGAGCCCCGTGTGGTCGAAGAGGAACTTGTTGCTCCCCGGAGCGCCCATCTGCGCTTTTTTGAAAAGCAGCCGCATCTCCGGATTCGTCCGGTTGTTGTTGTCCGTGAGCACCTCCACGATCACCGGCACTTTGTGCGGCGTGTAGCCCTCGAAAACGATGTGCTCCATCACCAGCTTGTCGTCCCCCACCCCGGCGCCTTTCTTGATCGCGCGCTCGATCACATCGCGCGTTACCGATGCCCGCCGCGCCTTGTCCACCGCGGCGGCTAGACGCGGATTTCCCTCCACGTCCGAGCCGCCGAGCTTTGCGGCGACCATCATTTCTTTGACAAGTTTTCCGACCGCCTGACCCTTTTTGAGGTTGGCGACTTCACGTTTAGCTTGGAGCCATTGGCGACCCATAGGCTGCGGACTAAATCACCTGTGCCGTGCAGGCTCCAGCCGTTTGCGCGCTTATTTCTCCTCGGGCTTCAGTTTTCCATCCTCGAAAAATTCGACCTCAGTCTTCTTCCCTTTGTTGACGTAAAGCGCCTCGTAGGTGAGCGGACTGTCCACGCGCTTGATGCGGTTCACACGTTCGATCTTCGCCCCTTTCGCACCCTCCTCGATCGACTTCCGCGGCGCAGCCGGCACATCCGCAAGCGGCACCGTCTCCTCCTCGGCGTGCATCTTTCCATCAGCCGTCACAGAGACTTCCCGGTTCGGCTTTCCCGCCTCGCGCAAATCGAGTTCGTAAATCGTCACCTTCCCATCCTTCTCGATGCTCAGCTTCTCGATCGTCGCCGTCCCCGTCGCCTTCTTCAAAGCCTCGGATGCCGCCGGCGGAATCTTGGCCATCTTTGCCGCGATTGCCGCTTCATCGGCACAAAGCGTGGCAGTGAAAAGTCCGAGGGTGATCGTGAACAAAGGGAGGTTTAGTTTCATTCCATCATTTGGACACACCCTCCGAGTGGTCGCAATTCAAACTCCGCTCCTTACTCGTGACAGTCGTGTCAGAGCCTCGGAACGAAGTCGCCGCGCGAGAGCTCCTCGATCTACTCTTCGATAAGTTTCCACCCAACTAGAACCATGCGCATCCTTATCGCTGAAGACGAAAAAAAACTCAGTCACTTCATTCGCAAAGCGCTTCGTGAAGCCGGCTACATCGTGGATGAAGTGCATGACGGTGCGGCTGCGCTCCACCGCGCTATTACGGAGCCTTACGACGCCATCGTGCTCGATGTCATGATGCCCGGTCGCGATGGGCTGAGCATTTTGAAGCTCATGCGCTCAAAGCGCATCTTCACACCGGTTCTCATCCTCACGGCGCGCGGCGAAGTGTCCGAACGGATCGAAGGACTCGAACTGGGCGCGGATGACTACATGTCGAAGCCTTTCGCCATGCGCGAGCTACTCGCGCGCATCGCTGCCATGACACGGCGCACGTCGCCCGAACACACCACACTGCTAAAGGTCAGCGACCTCACGATGAATGTGCTCACCCGTGAAGTCACGCGCGACGGCCAGCCTGTCGATCTCGCCCTGCGCGAGTTTGCCTTGCTTGAGTTCCTGATGCGCTCGCCAGGGAAAGTTCACACTCGCATGAGCCTCTGCGAGCATGTCTGGAACTACCACTTCGACACCGGGACGAACGTCGTCGATGTCTATATCAAGCGACTTCGAGACAAGGTGGATGACGGGCACGAGATCAAGCTGCTACACACTACGCGCGGCGTGGGCTACATGCTGAAAGGCCCGGAGTGAAAGGATTGAAAGATTGGTCGCTCGGCGCGCGGTTGACTTTCTGGTCTGCGCTGACCGTCACCGGCGCAATCTTGCTTTGCGGAGTCGTCGCAGGAGTTTACATCCACAGCGAACAGATCGAATCGCTCGATGAGCAGCTTCAAAATGAAGCACACATCGCATTCGGCGAATTCAACCGGCAGAGCGATTCGTTGGACTGGACCGCGGAAGACCAAATCAAGCAAGCGCTGCCTCTCACGCTGACCGAACGGTTCGTCGAGGTCGATCGTGGGAGCAATTTCCTCTACCGCTCGAAGAACCTGGGCGACCGGCGGCTTGCTGGCGCTCCCGACGGACTTTCCAGCATAGAAATTGCGGACACTCCGGCCCGGCTTGGCGTCTTTCACGAGGATGGGCTCACACTTCATATTGCCGCAAGTCTCGATGAAATCGACGGTGACACGAATGCGCTGATCTTTGGCTTTCTCGCCGGCCTCCCCTTCCTTCTGGCTGCCGTCGCTCTCGGAGGCAGGTGGCTGGCGCGGAAAGCACTCGCGCCAATACGAGGCATCATCGACGCAGCCGAGCAACTCACCGCCGACCGCCTTGATCGCAGGCTGCCAGTGCCACCGGTTCGCGATGAGATAGGACGGCTGAGTGTGGTGTTGAACGCGATGTTCGACCGTTTGGACATCAGCTTCAAACAAGCGATGCGTTTTAGCGCTGACGCATCGCATGAGCTGAAGACACCGCTCACTCTGCTGCGTTCAAGCATCGAAGATTTGCTGGAGTCGCCGACACTCACGGAGCCCGATCGAGTTGCAATTGACATGCTTCTTGAACACACGCGGCGCCTTGCCTCGATCATTGAGGGCTTGCTCTTGTTATCCCGAGCCGACGCCGGGCGGCTGAAGCTCGACTTCAAACCGACCAATGTCGCAAGCGTGATCCGAGCTTGCGCGGACGACACGGCGATCCTCTCGGAGATGAGGGAAATTACGATTGAGACGCAGGTCCCGGATGAACTTCCAGGCTACGTCGACGCCGCGCGCCTGACTCAGATTTTGCTGAACCTGCTAGATAACTCGATCAAGTATAACTATGACCGTGGAAAGGTCTGGATGAGCGCGGAGAACCTCAAAGACGAGCTGGTCATCATGGTGGAAAACACCGGCCCAAAGATTTCGACAAGCGCGGCACCTCAGCTCTTCGACCGCTTTTTCCGCATGGAGTCGCAGCCGGACACACCAGGCTACGGCCTGGGCCTGAGTCTTGCGCGCGAACTCGCTCGCGCGCACCGGGGCGATGTCGTGCTCGTGAAATCGGATGACGAATCGACAATCTTCAGCGTCCGAATCGCCGCGGCAGCTCCCGTTGCTGTGGCGACTACACCGTCTGCTTGAAAGGCTCAAAGCCGATGTCGAACTGGTTCGCGGAGTTCTCCATCACGACGGGCAGCGATCCTAGGAAGCTATCCCAGTCTTGCGCGTTTGCGAATTGAGTGTCCCAGCCGATGAAGACGCTGTCGGGCGTCAGGTTGGACTGCTCGATGAGAATGCGGATGTCTTTCTCCCAGTCGGCGATTTTGACGTAGCCCATCGCCGCCGGGCGCGCGATCGTGGGGTTGTGTGCAAAGGTCGCGAGGTATTCGTCGCGCTCCGCAAGGCTTGGGAATTTTCCGTGGATGTGACTCGAAAGGATCGTGATGGTTCGAGAGTTGAACTCCATCAAGTTGTAGAATCGCACGAGCGTCTGATGGATCACGGTCCAATCGGCGGCGGTACGCGCATTCCGGACGCTCAGCTTTACACGTTCGGCCGTGTAGGTCAGCGAGCCATTGTCGCCGAAGAAGTTGGCACTGAGTTCATAGCCGTAAAGTTCGTCCCAGCGTTTCAATTTGATCTGGTCGGGGCGAAGGCTGAGCCCGTTCACTGTGTCGCAGACCTTCGCGCCGAAGTCCTCGAAGTTCGCCTGCGCGAAGCCTTTCGGAGCCAGAAAAGGCACGTCGATGGCGACGCCGAAAATCTCGATGGGAACAATCTCCATGACCTAGATGTGAATCGCTTCTCCGTAGGCGACGCCTACCGCTTCATGCACCGCTTCGCTCAAGGTCGGATGCGCGTGGATGGTTGCCTCGATATCTTCGTGCGTGGCTTCCAGTGTGATGGCTAGACCCAGCTCCGCGATCATCTCGGTGGCTTCCGATCCGATGATGTGTGCGCCCAGGACTTCGCCGTGCGGTTCGCCGAGAATGAGCTTCACGAAGCCTTCGATCTCGCCGATGGCGCGGGCCTTGCCGCTGGCCATGAACGGGAACTTGCCGACCTTGTATTTGAGCCCCTGCTCCTTGGCCGCGCGCTCGGTCAGACCTACACTCGCGACCTGTGGCTGGCAGTAGGTGCAGCCCGGGAAAATCTTCACCTTCTTGGGTTGATGACCTTCCTTGAACATCCCTTCGACCGCCTGGATCGCCTCATAGCTTGCGACGTGCGCCAGCCACGGGGGCCCGATGATGTCGCCGGTCGCGAAGATACCCGGCGCGCTCGTCTCGTAGCGGTCGTTCGTGTCGATGTATCCGCGCTCGCTGAGCTTCAGCTTGAGGTTCCCGCCGGGAAGCAGCGGAGTCACTCCGATGGCGACCAAGCAGACATCGGCTTCGATAACTTGTTCCGCGCCTTTCGAGTCGGCGACGGTGATCTTCACGCCTTTGTCAGACGCTTCAGTCTTCGTCGTCTTGGCGTTGGTGAGAATCTTGATCCCCTGCTTCGTCAGCGCCTTCTCCAAAGTCTGTGAGACTTCGGTGTCTTCGACTGGCAGGACATTCGGCATCATCTCCACAACGGTTACTTTCGTCCCGAAGGCATTGTAGAAGTAGGCAAACTCGATGCCGATCGCGCCGGCGCCGATGATGACGATGCTCTTCGGCTGCGGATCGAGCACCAAGGCCTCGCGCGAGCCGATGACTGTCTTGCCGTTGAAAGGCAGGCCGGGCATCGGACGCGAGAGGACGCCTGTCGCGATCATCATGCGCGGCGCGTTGTAAGTCTCCTCCTTGCCATCGGCACCTTTGACTTTCACCGACCCCGCCTTGTCCACGAAAGCTTCGCCGCGGATGTAATCGACCTTGTTCTTCTTGAACAAGAACTCGATGCCCGCAGCGTTCTTGTCCGACACATCGCGCGAGCGCTTGATGATCTTGCTCCAGTCGTAGCTCAGCTTCTCGAAAGCAAAGCCAAACTCCGCGGCGCGATGGTTCATCAGGTGGAAAAGCTCCGCGTTTTTGAGCAAGGACTTGGTCGGGATGCAGCCCCAGTTCAGACAAGTCCCACCCGCGCGCTCCTTTTCCACACAAGCCACCTTTTTCCCGAGTTGCGCGGCGCGGATCGCGGCGACGTAGCCCGCGGGCCCGCCACCGATGACGATGAGGTCGTAATTCATAAAGCCGCGTAATGTGGCGGTGAGTGCCGCGCCGGTCAATGCGCCGCTGTCCTGCCCGGTCAGCGCGTCTGCGGCGCCGGTTCGCTTTACGGCAGTTGCACCGTCACGATCGCGGTGGAGGCGTCGGTGAAGGTCGCGCGGTAGATGATCTGCCCGGCGTTGTTGAAGCTGCGAGTCACGCCCGTCGAGCCGGGGACGGCGGTCAGCACGGTGATCGCCTTGAGCTTTTTGCCGTCGATCACGTCGCCTTCGCGGGCGATGAGGCGCAGCGTGTCGGTGCTATCCACTGCCCATAGGCCAGCGTCATTTTTCGCCGACACCCCTTTGCCGTGGGAGAGCGTCGCGTAGAAGAGCGGCGCGCCATTTTCACCGCCGGAGATAGCGAGGCTCTTAAAAGCCTTCCACTTCACCCCGGCGCCAGTCTCCGCAGGCTCATCTCCTTCGCGGGCGAACAGCGTGAGCGGACCGGCGGCGGGTTGCCACCAGAGCGAGGCGTTGTTTGAGGACTTCACCGCGCCTTTTAGCGTGGCAGGAAAGGCGAGCGCGCTTGTGCCCAGCGCGAGCACCGGATCGTTGAATGCCCCGAACACCACATCAGCGATCCCCGTCGCATCGCCCGCGCGGGCGATCGGCTCGAACGCGCTCCCATCCCCGAGGAAAATCCCGCTCGCAGTCGTTTTCGTAACTCCGCCGGCGTTCGCGGTCAGCGTCGCCAGCACTGCGGAGAACGCCGCATCCGGCGCGGCGACAGGGCCGAAGCTCTGGAAGGTCGCCTCCGGCAGCACCGTCCCGCCGATCGCCGTGCCCGTCGTAGCAAAGGGCGTCAGAACGCCGCCTGCGGAGTCCACGAGCGCCTGCGTCTTGTCGGCCAGCAGCACCAAGAACGCCGCACCGCCCTCCGTGTGCGCGCGGTTTTCACCGGGCGAACCCGCGGAGACCCCCAGCAGGCTGAACGTCTTGACCTTCGTCGTGGCGAAGTCCTGCCCCGTACGCACGACCTGCGTCGTCCCCGCCGCCGTCACGCTGTAGGCCGCGAGATTGTTCGCGCCGGTGACCACCGGATGGCCGCCGTTGAGCTTCGCCACGTAGAGCACCTCCGCCCCTTGCAGTGAAAGGCTGGCAAAGCTGTTGAGCCTCGCCCCGTCCGCGGTGTCGGCGACGTCACCCGTCTGCGCCACGAGCGTCAGCGCGCCGCCGGGGAAGGCATTCGTAAAAATCGCGGTTTTGCTGGCTGCCTTGATCCCCACCCCCTTCAGCGTGGCGGAAAAGGCGACCGCTCCGTCCGCATTCAGCACAGGGTCTTTCAGCGCCGTGAAAGTCACGCCCGGAATCGCGTCATCGCCCACCTTCACCACGAGCACTGCAGGATTCCCCGCAAAGATCCCCGTCCCCGACTGGCACCGCGCCATTCTTCGGCACCGTCCAGTTCGCGAGAAAGGCCACCGCCCTCGAGTCTCCGATCGCCGGGATGCCGAAGCTCACGAACACCGCCCCTGCCGCGATCCCGCTCCCATCCATACCCGCGCTCGGCACAGCCGAGCCCTTCGCGAAGAGCACCTCCGTCGCCGGGTCGATCAGCTTCACCGTCACCGTGAAGGTCCCCGTCCCCACGTTCCCCGCCGCGTCCGTCGCGGTAATCGTCACCGTCGTCGTCCCCAGCGAGAACGTCGTCCCGCTCGCCTGCGAATACCCGATCGCCGGAGAGGCAGTCACATTGTCCATCGCCGTCGCCGCCTCATAGTTCACCACGATCCCCGCCGCATGCGTCGCCACGATCGGCCCCACATCCGCGTGCGTCGCCACCACGGGCGCGTCGTTGTCCATCACCGTCACCGTGATCGTCCCCGTCGCCGTCCCGCCAAAGCCATCGCCCACCGTGTAGGTAAAGCTCCCGTCGCCCTTGAAAGTGGACAGCGGCGTGAAAGTCACGCTCGTCCCCGTGAACGCATCCACCGTCAGCCCCGTCCCCGACGCCCCCGTGATCGCCACCGCGTCCCCATCCGCATCCATCGCGGGAAAGGCCACCGTCACCGTCTGCTGGTCGCCTGTCGTCCCCGTCGCCGTCCCATCCGGCGCCGTCGGCGCGGTGTTCGGCGTGGTGAAAGTGAGCGCGGGTGCCGTGTAGGTCGTCCCTGCGATATTCGTGGCAAAGGCGGCGGACGAGTAGCCGGTGTGCGGGGCGAGGCCGCTCACGCTCTCCGAGAAAGCTCCGGTCGTCTGCGCCGCGTCGTCCGCCTCCGTCACGTCCGCCCCACCGAGTTGCGGGTTCGGGTTCAGCGCAGTCTTCGCATAGACCACCCCGCGCGCCGTGATCGTCGCTCCGCCGTCGCTGGTCACTACGCCACCGAGCGTCACGCTTGTCGCCATCAGCCCCGCGTATGAGGGAAACGTCACCGTCGGTGCGGACGGCGGGGCGTAGCGCACCGTCGCGTAGTCGAAGTCGGAGCCGTTGGACGACTGGCCGGTCACCACCGCGCCGCCATCGGCGGTCAGCGCGAGCTTGCCAGCGTAGGGGGACACCTGGCTCATCGTGTCGTCGTTGTTGGCCGGCCCGTTGTAGCGCTGCTCCCAGAGCAGTGCCCCATCCGCCGCAGCATACTTCGCCGTGTAGTAGTCGAGAAGTCGAGCGGTGGGGAGTAAAAATCGTGTTTCTGGAAAAGACAAGCCACGATTGCGAAAGGTAACGGCTCACGCTACGCGGGATCTCCTTTCCCGGTAAGGGCACCGTTTGCGCGCTCCACGGGGTCCTTCATCGGATGGGATGAGCTTTTCCGCTCTGCACGAGATCGTCCCATCGGTCGGGACGACCTTTTTTCCGACCTCTTTCCCATGCTTCAGATTGCGGATGCCTGTCACTAGGAGGCTCTTCCGCGTCCCCCCTTCGCTCCTTCGCGGTCCACTCCCCGCTCCCCCTTTGTCTTCTCCTCAGTGAAAGAGCCTCTACCGGCGCTCGCTGCTCGCGCGGCGGGTGATTTTCTACATGAGCATGAGCGCGGGGCTCTCGAGGAGCTTGCGGAGCTCGGCGAGGTATTGCGCGCCGACTGCGCCATCGACGACGCGATGGTCGGCGCTGAGGCCGATGCTCATGCGCTGGCCGGCGATGATCTGGTCGTTTGGGCCGACGACCGGTTTCTTCACGATCGCGCCGATGCTGAGGATGAGGGCTTGGGGCGGGTTGATGATGGCGTCGAAGGTCTCGATGCCGTAGCTGCCGAGATTGGAGACGGTGAGGGTGCCACCCTGGTATTCTTCGGGCTTGAGTTTCTTGCCGCGGGCACGGGTCGCGAGGTCTTTGACGCTGTCGCTGATTTCGCGGAGGGACTTCTTCTGCGCGTCGCGGATGACTGGCGTGACGAGGCCCTCCTCGACGGCGACCGCGACGGCGAGGTTGACGCTGCCGTATTGGATGATCGCGTCGCCTGCGAAGCTGGCATTGACCGCGGGGACTTTCACCGCAGCGGCGATGACCGCGCGGAGGACGAAGTCATTGACCGTGAGTTTTGGCCCGGGTGTGCTGCCTTTGGTGGCGGATTCGGTCGCGGCGTTGATGTCGGCCCGGAGCTTCATGAGCGGCGCGGCGTCGATCTCGATGTGGAGGTAGAAATGCGGGATGGTGGTTTTGCTCAGGAGCAAACGCTCGGCGATGACGCGCCTCATGCCGGAGAGCGGGATGCGCTGGTCCCCTGCCCCGGCGGGCGTGGCGGCGATCGGTGCGGGTGCAGGCGCGCCGTTCGATTTCGGCGCGGAGGCGGAGGCTGGTTTCGCGGAGCCGATGTCGGCGGCGACGATGCGCCCGCCGGGCCCGCTGCCGCTGAGAGTCGATGCGTCGATGCCTTTCTCGGCGGCGAGCTTCTTTGCCAAAGGCGAGATTTTCACGCGCTCGCCCGTCTCGCGGGGCGCGGCGGCTTGGGCCGTCGCGGCGGGCTTCGACACTGCCTCTGGACTGGCAGAAACCGTGGTCACTGCAGCCCTCTGGCCCTTCCCGGTCTTGGCTTCCTTTGGCGCGGATTCAGCGCCGTTCGCGGGAGGCTTTTCTCCCGGAGCCAGGACGAGACCTAGATTGCTACCGACCGCGACTTTCCCACCTTCAGGGACGAGTTGCTTGGAAAGGACTCCTTCTTCAAAGGTCTCCAGCTCCATCGTCGCCTTGTCGGTCTCGATCTCGGCGACGATGTCCCCGATTTCGATCTTGTCTCCTTCTTTCTTGCGCCACTTGAGCAGAGTTCCCTCCGTCATCGTGTCGCTGAGTTTCTGCATCGTGATGTAGGCCATGGGGAAAGTAAGAGTGAGGATTTTGGATTGAGGAAGCGGGAAGGTGCCGAGCTAGTCGAAGGTGGTGAGAAGGCGAAAGCGCCAGCTTCACATCCTAGCTCCCACTGGCTCCCTCCTGCTTTCCTAGCAGATTGTCAGGACTTTGTTGACGATGTCCATCGGACGCGGGAGTTGGAGCGGTTCCACTTCCGGGCTGTAGATCGCCGGGGCGTCGATGGCGCTGATGCGGAGGACTGGCGCGTCGAGGTCGTCGAAGGCTTTCTGCATGAGGATGGAGGAGATCTGCGCACCGATGCCGCAGAACGGTTTGTTTTCCTCGATGAGCACGGCGCGATGGGTCTTGCGGACGCTCTTGAGGATAGCTTCCTCGTCGAGGGGACGAATACTGCGAAGGTCAAGGACTTCGGCGTCGATGTCGTGCTCGGCAGCTAGGAGCTCGGCGGCTTTCAATGCCGTGAGAACCGCGCGGCCGTGAGCGATCAGAGAGACATGGGTGCCGGCACGTTTCACATCGGCGACACCTAGCGGGATAAGATACTCTTCGTCGGGCACTTCACCTTTGTCGCCGTAGAGGAGCGTGTTCTCCATGAACATCACCGGGTCGTTGTCACGGATGGCAGTCTTGAGGAGTCCTTTGGCATCGTAAGGTGTCGCGGGGCAGACCACTTTCATGCCGGGGATGTTTGCCAGCATGTTCTCTGGCGTGTGGCTATGGGTCGCGCCGACATTGGTGCCGCCGTTCGCGGGGCCGCGGATGACGATGGGACAGTTGATAAGCCCCCCGCTCATGTAGCGCACGAAGCCGGCGTTGTTCACGATCTGATCCCATGCCACGGTCGCGAAGCTCCAGAACATGAGTTCCATGACTGGACGGATACCTAGCATGGACGCGCCGACACCCATGCCGATGAAGGCCGATTCGCTGATCGGTGTATCGACGACGCGCTTGTCTCCGAAGCGTTTCCACAGACCTTCGGTGACTTTGTAGGCGCCGTCGTACTCGGCGACTTCTTCTCCGAGGATGACGACGTTTTCGTCGCGCTCGAGTTCTTCTGCTAGGGCGTGGCGGAGAGCTTCGCGGTAGGTGATGAGAGGCATGGCTTTGAAAAAGTAAGACCTAGGATTTTGTCCTAGGTATCAGTCGTTGAAAAAGTGTTTCCCGGTGCGTCCGGCGACGGTCTGCCGATCGACCTCGAAATAGACATCCTCGGTAATCGACGCGGCGCTCGGAGCGGGGCTTTGCTCGGCGAAAGTCACGCTCTCGGCGGCCTCGGCGCGCGCGGCGGCATCGATCTCGTCAAACTTTTCCTCCGATAGGACTCCCTCGCTGATGAGTCGCGCTTTCCACAGCCGGATGGGGTCGTGGTTCTGCTTGTATTGCTCGATCTCCTGCTCGCTGCGGTAGGTCTTGTGCTTGGCATCGGCGACGGAGTGGCCATACCAGCGGTAGGTGTCGATCTCCAGGACGCTTGGGCGGGATTGGTTGTGCGCGCGATCCATGGCAACCTGGGTCTTGGCGCGGACTTCGTAGAGGTCTTCGCCATTGCAGACATCCCAATCGATGGCGAAGCCTTGCGCGCGCTCGGCCAGGCAACTGCGAAAGGCACTCGACCGCTCGAGACTCGTGCCCATCGAGTATTGGTTGTTCTCGATGATGTAGATGACTGGAAGGTCCCAGAGCGAGGCGATGTTGAGCGACTCATACCAGCAGCCCTGGTTCACCGCGCCGTCTCCCATGAAGCAGAGCGACGCGCCTTTCACACCCTTGTATTTGATCCCGTAGGCCAGGCCGAGACCTAGCGGCGTCTGCCCCGCGACGATGCCGTGGCCGCCCCAGTAGTTCTTGTCCGGCGCGAAGAAATGCATCGAGCCCCCCTTCCCTTTCGAGCACCCGGTGGCCTTGCCGAAAAGCTCGGCCATGCACTCGTTCATGTTCATGCCGACGGCGAGCGCGTGGCCGTGATCGCGGTAGGCCGTAATGACGTGATCATTCCCGCCCATGAGCGACACCGTGCCGACCGCCACGCTTTCCTGCCCGATGTAGAGATGCAGGAATCCACCCATCTTACCGCTCTTGTATTGTTCGTTCGCTTTTTGCTCGAAACGCCGGATGCGCAGCATCTCGCGCAGGAATCGCACTTTGTCTTCAGGCGTCAGCGATTGGTTGATCGAGGCTGACGCGAAATCGGTGTTTTTGACGGCAGTTTCCATAGGGCGTGAAAATGAACCGTCAATCTGTAACGAACGGCGCGGGCGAGCGCAACCCCGAAGGTGGCGGTTCGGTGGCGTGTGGTTGGAAATGGTCGTCTTTGTTGCTTATGAGTTAGTCGATGTATTCGTAAAGAATTGACTAACAGACACTTGCGATGAATGGACATCGGCGTCTTAACTTGTTAATCTTCTGTCACCACTGTTTCGATGACTGACTTTACTCCCCTCCTCCACCAAGCATGGGCCGCGCGCGAAAAAGCGTATGCCCCCTACTCCGCGTTTGCGGTTGGGGCGGCGTTGCTGGCGGCGGATGGTCGGGTGTTTTGCGGATGCAATGTGGAGAATTTGTCGTTTGGTCTCACGATTTGCGCGGAGCGGGCGGCGGTCTGTGCGGCGGTCGCGGCGGGGGTGCGGGAGTTTGTGGCGATCGCGGTGGTAGCGGAGTCGGTGGAGCCGGTGACGCCTTGCGGAGCTTGTCGGCAGGTGTTGGCGGAGTTTGCGCCGGAGATCGAAACCTGCTCGGCTAATCAGGCGGGGGTGCGATTTGAGGAGAATCTCAGAGTTCTGCTGCCGCGAGCGAAGGCTGGGATTTTGGGCACCTGATTGTTCCACGTAGAACACGATGTTTGTTTATCCGAAAGTCTATGATGTGATCGTGATCGGGGCGGGGCACGCGGGGATCGAGGCGGCGATGGCGGCGGCGCGACTCGGGTGCGAGACACTGATGCTGACGCAGAATTTGGATTCGGTCGGGCAGATGTCTTGCAATCCGGCGATCGGCGGGCAGGCAAAGGGGCAGATGGTGCGCGAGATCGATGCGCTCGGCGGAGTGATGGGGTTGAATACGGATGCGACGGGGATTCAGTTTCGGATGCTCAACGGGAAGAAGGGACCGAGTGTGCGGTCGCCGCGGGCGCAGTGCGACAAGAAGGCGTATCAATTTCGCGCCAAGGCGGTGCTCGAACGGCAACCGGGGCTCGATTTGAAGCAGGGGAATGTGGTGCGGATCGTGGTGGACGACGATGGGGTTGCGGGGGTAGAGACGAATTTGGGATTGAGGGTTGAAGGGCGGAGCGTCGTGATCACGACGGGGACGTTCATGCGCGGGCTTTTGCACGTCGGGATGCAGAATCAGCCGGGCGGACGGATGGGGGATGCTTTCTCGACGCTGAGCGATTCGTTGCGGGAGCTGGGTTTTAGCGTGGGGAGGTTTAAGACGGGGACGCCTTGCCGGTTGAATGGGCGATCGATTGATTTTGGAGTGTGCGCGCGGCAGGAGGGGGATGCGCCACCGGTTCCGTTCACGTTCATGCCGGAGCGCATCAACGGCACGGGGGATGACGTCTTCACGCTGAACTCGTTTCGGGATGGGGTGTTCCATGTGGAACAGTTGCCGTGCTGGGTGACGGAGACGGGGGTGGCGACGCATGACGTGATTCGAGCGAATCTGCATTTGTCGCCGCTGTATGCGGGGCGGATTGAGGGGACGGGGCCGAGGTATTGCCCTTCAATCGAGGATAAAGTCGTGAAGTTTGCCGAGCGGGAGCATCATCAGCTCTTTCTGGAGCCGGAGGGACGGCACACGGAGGAGTATTATGTGAACGGGGTTTCCACGAGTCTGCCGATGGAGGTGCAGTATGCGTTCATCCGGTCGATCCCGGGGCTGGAGCGGGCGGAGATCATGCGGCCGGGGTATGCGGTGGAGTACGATTTTTGTCCGCCGACCCAGTTGCGGCACACGCTGGAGACGAAGGCGGTGCCGGGGCTGTATTTTGCGGGGCAGATCAATGGGACTTCGGGATACGAGGAGGCGGGGGCGCAGGGGTTGATCGCGGGGGCGAATGCGGCGCTGAAGGTGACGGGGAAGGCGCCGTTGGTGCTGGGACGCGGGGATGCTTATATCGGGGTGCTGATCGACGATTTAGTGACGCAGGGGACGCCGGAGCCGTATCGGATGTTCACGAGCCGCGCGGAGCATCGGCTCATCCTGCGCCACGACAACGCCGACCTGCGCCTGACGCCGATCGCGGAGGCTTGCGGGCTCGTGGATGCGGAGCGGGCGGGGCGGGTGCGGGAGAAGGCCGCGGCTTTGGAGGAGTTGCGGACGTATGTGGGGTCGGCGCGGTGGGAAGGTGTCGCGGTGGGGCAGTGGCTGAAGCGGCCGGAGGTGGGGTGTGGGGATTTGTCGCAGGAGGTGCGGTGGAGGTGGGGGGCGGAGCTTTGGGAGGCGATGGAAATTGAGTTGAAGTACGCGGGGTATATTGCACGGCAGAATTTGGCGATCGAGCGGCTGTCGGGGGCGGAGGGGCGGCGGATTCCAGCGGGGATCGATTTTGCGGGGATCACTGGGTTGAGGGAGGAGACTCGGCAGAAGCTGGCGGCGGTGAGGCCTGAGACGTTGGGACAAGCGGGGAGGATTAGCGGGGTGACGCCGGCGGATTTGGCGCTACTGGCGGTGGTGGTGGCGAGGGGCGGGGAGGGCTCGAAATGAGGGGGGGCAGGGGAGATGTGCCTGCGGCGGGGCCAATGGAGTGGGTTTTTGGCGGGGTGGTTTGGGTTTTCTTTGTGTTTCTCTTGTTTGCTTGGGCGATGGGGCAGGCTTTGAATCATGATGAGCATCAGTTTTTGGCTCCTGGGGCCTTGCTGGCGAGGCAGGGGGTTTTGCCGTTTGTTGATTACCCGCTGTTTCACTTGCCGGATTTGGTTTTTCTGTATGCGGGACTGGATCGGGTGTTTGGGTGGCCCATTTTAAGCGCGAAGATGTTGGGAGTGGTCTTTACGGGGTTGCTGGGGCTTGGGTTGATGGTGGGGTGTTTGCGGCGGCGCGTGCTAGGAAGTGCGCGGTGGGGGTTGGTGGCGGGGGTGGGGGTGCTGGTGTTGTTGTTTTGTGATCCGGTGGCGCGGGCGGCGCAGGGGAAGACTTGGAATCATGAGTTGCCGACGGCTTTTGCGGTGGCGGCGACGGTGTTGGTGGCGGCTGCAAGGCGGCGGGACTCGGCTTGGTTGTCGGGGCTCGCGGGGGGGTGTGCGGCGGTGGCGGTGGGGAGTCGGTTGACGTTTGCGCCGATCCTGGTGCCGCTGTTTTTGGCGCATGGGTGGTTTGGGGGAACGTGGGGGCGGCGGGCGGGGTTGGCGGGGGCTTTTGTGGCGGGGGCGGCGGGGGCGTTTTTGCCTTGTTTTTGGCTTTGGTGGAGGGCGCCGGAGGGGTTCGTTTTTGGGAATCTGGGGTTTCCGAGGTTGCGGTTGCTGGATCCGACGGATTCGCGGGCGCATAAGACGATGGCTTACTGGCGGAAGGCCCGGTTTTTCTGGAAGGAGATTTTTGTGGGAAGCTGGCCGGTGTTTGTGGCTTATGGGTTGGTGGTTTGGGGCGGGTGGAGGAGGAGGGGAGATGCGCCGGGGGCGGGGGCGAATGGGCCTTCGGCGAGGGGGGTGGGGTTTTTGGGGATGCTGGTGGGGTGCTGGCTGCCTTCGCGGTATCAATATCAGCACTACTATGCGCTGGCACCGCTGCTGGCCTGGGGGGTGGCGGTGGGGCTGAGCGCGCGGGTGAGGGGGGAGGGGAGAAGGCTGAACGCTGAACGTCGAACGTC